>JAWKNW010000038.1 GCA_041391505.1 Rhodothermales bacterium | reverse complement strand
GACGCCGCGCTCGAACGGATCGACGACGGGACCTACGGGATCTGCCGCATCACGGGCAAGCGCATCCCGCTGGAGCGGCTCGAAGCGATGCCCTATGCTGATTTGTCGGCGCCAGCGAGCGCGCGTCTGGCGGCCTCGTCGAGTCATTAGGCGGCGGCGGGGATGCCCCGCTACGTACCGTTCAGGAACCGGGGCGACGTTCATTCGCCTCGTTCCGCCAGCCGGCGTGCCGCGCGGTCTATCGAACAGGCCGCGCGCGCCATGCCGGCCCACGGATCGGGACCCCGCTCGATCCGGCCAAAGAGGTTTCGGATGGTGTACCGCTGCGGATGGAGGTCGGCGTCGTCCAACTCGTCCCAGTGCAGCGGGGTCGCGACGGGGGCTTTCGGGAGCGCGCGGACGGCGAACGGCGCCACGGCCGTCTGCCCGTAGGCGTTGCGGAGTGTATCGATGAATACGCGGCCTTTGCGCTTGTTTTTGCGCTGCTCCACGGTAAGTTCGTCGGGAAAGCGGCCGGCGACGCGCTGGGCGAGGTCGCGGGCGAACGCGCGCACGGCCTCGAAATCGGCGGACCGGTCCAGCGGCGTCACGACATGCAGGCCGCGCGACCCGGTCGTCATCAGATAGGCGGGCAGCTCCAGTTCGTCCAGCAGGGTGCGCACCGCGCGGGCGGCCGCGCGCACCCGGTCGAATCCTCCGGCGCCGCTTTTCCCGGGCGGGTCGAGATCGAAGATCAGGCGATCGGGGTGCCGGGGTTTGTCGACGCGGCTCAGCCAGGCGTGGAGCGTGATGACGCCCTGGTTGGCCAGATAGACGAGCGTGGCGGGCGAATCCGCCACGACATGCGTGATCGTGCCGGCGGTTTTCGGGACGGTGACCCGCGTGATCCAGTCCGGGAAATACGCGGAGGCCTGCTGCTGGATGAACCCACCCTCCGCTATCCCGTTCGGGAAACGATGCAGCGTGAGGGGCCGGCCATCGAGGTACGGGAGCATCCGCGGCGCGATGCGTCGATAGTAGGCGATCAGGTCTCCCTTGGTGATTCCGTCATCCGGAAAAAACAGTTTGTCCGGGTTCGACAGCGCGACGGTGTTGGCATCGATGGGCATCGTATCGCTCATGGCCCGCCTGCTACGGTTTGGATGTCGGCGAGGGTGCGCCCCGACGGGACTGGCGGTCGCTTCATGACCTTCTTCGGTGGATCGTGCATGGTATTCAGCATAGATCCTGGCAGCGCGTCCTGCTGTGAGGCCGGACCTGTTTCCGATGTGGGCGCCCGCTGTCAACCTGGGCGCCGGCATGGCGACGGCGTGGGGAAAATGCACAGCCGGGGAGAGGGGGATCGACTACAGCCGGATAGGGCGGCATCGGTCATCGATTGGTTTTCCTTTTCGATAAGATGAAGGCGTACGATGCGGTCGGGTGCGCCCCTGCGACGCACGTTTGCGACCCTCACGCTGTTCTTTACGCATGGGACTGGTTATGAAAGAGAACCCCTACATTCGATGGTTTGAGGCGCTCGGCAACAACGACGTCGCGCTCGTCGGTGGAAAAAATGCGTCGCTCGGCGAGATGACGTCGACGATGCGCAAGGAGGGCATCCCGGTGCCCCAGGGCTTCGCCACCACCGCCGCGGCCTACCGGGAGTTTCTGCGTGAAAACGGGCTCGAAGCGGCCATCCGGCAACACCTCGCCGAACGCGGCGCCGGCCGGCGCACCCTGGAAGAGACCGGCCAGGCGATCCGCGCGCTCATCCTGAAAGGGACCTTCCCGAAGCCCATCGAGGCAGCCATTCGCGCGGCCTACCGCGAAATCGGCCGGCGCTACGGCGTGGAGCGCGCCGATGTCGCCGTACGCAGCAGCGCCACGGCCGAGGATCTGCCCGAGGCGAGCTTCGCCGGCCAGCAGGAATCCTTCCTGAACATTCAGGGCGAGGAGGCGCTGATGGCGGCGTGTGTCCGCTGCTATGCCTCGCTGTTTACCGACCGGGCCATCGTGTACCGCGAAGCGCACGCGTTCGATTCCATGCAGATCGCCCTGTCGATCGGCGTGCAGAAGATGGTGCGCTCGGATCGGGCCGGCTCCGGCGTGATCTTCACCCTCGACACCGAGACCGGTTTTCCCGACGTGGTGCTGATCAGCGCCGCCTGGGGGCTCGGCGAGCCGGTCGTGAAGGGCACCGTCACGCCCGATCAATACACCGTGTTCAAGCCGTTCCTCGGCGACGCCGGCCTGCGGCCGATCATCGGCCGGACGTGCGGGGAGAAAGCGATCAAGATGGTCTATGCCGACGGGCAGGCCATGCAGGAAGAAAACATGCTGGAGCGGTGGGACGACGACGGCGGCTTCGAACCGGAAGCGGCGCACCGGGCGCTGGAACGCCTCGCCGGCAAGCGGACCGTCACGCGGGATACCTCGGAGGCGGAACGCCGCGCGATGGTGCTCTCGGACGACGAAATCCTGATGCTGGCCCGCTGGGCCGTGCGCATCGAGACGCACTACGGCCGCCCGATGGATATCGAATGGGCGAAGGACGGCGACACCGGCGCGTGCTTTATCGTGCAGGCCCGTCCCGAAACCGTGCAGTCGCGCCGGACATCGAGCGCGCTACGAACCTACCGACTCAAGGAAGCCGGCGAAGAACTGGTGCGGGGACTCAGCATCGGCGACGCCATGGCAAAAGGCCCCGTTTGCCGCATCGAGCGGGTGGAAGATATCGGTCTGTTCCGGGATGGCTCCATCCTGGTGACGCGTACGACCGACCCCGACTGGGTGCCGATCATGAAACGCGCCGCCGGCATCGTCACCGATCACGGCGGCCGCACCTCGCATGCCGCCATCGTCAGCCGCGAGCTGGGGGTTCCGGCGATCGTGGGCGCCGGCAACGCCACGGAGGTGCTGCGGGATGGACAGGACGTGACGCTCTCGTGCGCCCAGGGGGACGAGGGGTACGTGTATGCCGGCCTCCTCGACTTCGAGGAAGTCGATCTCGATCTCTCCGCGATCCCCGAGACGCGGACGCGCATCATGATCAACATCGCCAGCCCCGCCGCCGCGATGCGCTGGTGGCGACTCCCCAGCCGGGGCGTCGGCCTGGCGCGCATGGAATACATCATCAACAACGTCATCAAGATCCACCCGATGGCGCTGGTGGAACCGGAGCGCGTGCAGGACGAAGCGGCGCGCGCCCGGATCGAAACGCTGACACGCGGCTACGCGGACAAGACCGACTACTTTGTCGAGCACCTGGCCCAGGGCATCGCGATGATCGCGGCCTCGCAGCACCCGGATCCGGTGATCGTTCGGACGAGCGACTTCAAGACGAACGAATACGCCCATCTGATCGGCGGCGCGGCGTTCGAGCCCGAGGAGGAAAACCCGATGCTCGGCTGGCGGGGCGCCTCGCGCTATTACAGCGACGACTACCGCGCCGGCTTCGCGCTTGAATGCCGCGCCATCCGGCGCGTGCGCGAAGAGATGGGGTTCACGAATGTAATCGTGATGATCCCGTTCTGCCGCACGCTTGAGGAAGCCGACCGCGTTCTGGCCGAAATGGCCGCGAACGGGCTCAGACGGGGGGTGAACGGACTCGAGGTCTATGTGATGGCGGAAATCCCCGCCAACGTAACCCTGGCGGCCCGGTTCGCGGAGCGGTTCGACGGCTTCTCGATCGGTTCGAACGACCTGACGCAGCTCATGCTCGGCGTCGACCGCGACTCGGCGAAGCTCGCGTACCTGTTCGACGAGCGCAACGAGGCGGTGATCGAGACGATCCGCGACCTCATTGTCAAGGCCCATGCCGCCGGCCGGCCCGTGGGCATCTGTGGCCAGGCCCCGAGCGATCACCCGGATTTCGCGGCGTTCCTGGTGGATGCCGGGATCGATTCGATATCCCTGTTGCCGGATAGCGTCCTTCGCGCCGTCCAGACCGTGGCGGAAGCGGAGCGCGCGCAGGCCGGCGAAACCCCGAAACGAGGCGCGCGGAAAGCGGCCGCGCCGTCGCGCGCCCGAAAGACCACGCCCTCAAAGAAACGCCATCCCTGAGCCGGCGGAACGAGGAATCAACCGGCTCGACATGACCCGGGTTCAGGACTCGGTGCGGGCGGACTCCTTCGCGATGGAGAGCCACACTTCGGCTTCGACCGTGGAGTGGAAGACCTTTCGGGGATGCCTGCACGATTTGGTCAGGCCGAAGAGGGCGCGCGCAAACGTGTAGTCGACAAAGCGGGCGGTGACGACCGCGATTTTGCCAGGTTCACAGGCTTCGGGGGGGACGAACGTGCGGAGGAGTTTGACCAGAGCGGTCAAGTCGGGCAAGTCCATGTCGAGTTCGTCGATTCCCCGGCAGTCCCAGATCTGATTGTAGGAGGGCCTGAAATCGTCTTGCAGCCAGAGGGCTTCGAGCGTCGGCAGGAGTTCCTTGCCGGAAACGAAGCCGGTTAGCGAGATGAGGTATAGCTCCTCTCGCGGCATCGGGTTGAGGTGGATGGCCATGGGTCGGCAATACGGGTTGTCCGGTGGTGAACCGGCTATTGCATGTTTTCGCGCGTCTCGATCGGCCGCACACCCCCGCCATCGGTTGGATCGATGACGAGGCGGGCCGCCGTTTTGAAATTGGAACGGATTGGTCTCGGAATAACTGGCAACTGAAGGACCATTCGCCATTCCGGGTGCTTCGAAGCGCTTCCAGTGTGCAATTGTGCGACAGGCGTGGAGCAAATTGCGTTTGATAAGTGGACAGTAACTGAACGGGGGTAGGGAGGATGCTCGATGGGGGATGTGGGTTATGGGATGCGGGATTTTGCGCTGCCGGATTTGCATGCGCGATTATCGCTAAATATCCAGCATCTCGTATCTCACCCCCCTTACCCCCCTTTCCATCAATGGTGGGCGCCCATGCCGCGAAGGATGGTCATGATGCCGAGCGCGATGAGCAGGAGCCCGGTGACGACATTAATGCGTTGACGCCAGTAGGGTTTGATGAACTGGCCGGCCCACGCGAGGCCGAAGAGGGCCGGCAGCGTCCCCAGGCCGAACAACCCCATGGTCAGGGCGCCGTCCAGCGGGGTGGCGGCGGCGCCGGCGCGGAGGAGCATGGCGTAGACCAGCGGGCAGGGCAGGAGGCCGTTCATGAGTCCGACGCTGAGGGCTCCGGTGGCGCCTCCCCGATCGAAGAGGCGCTTCAGCGCGGCCGCGAGCCAGGCCGTGCCGCGCGCGACGAGCCGGCTGCCGGCGAGGCCGCGCTGTCCGAAGAGATAGGTGACGCCCGCGACGATCAGCAGCCCGCCGAGGATCCCCGCCAGGATCTGCTGGCCGCCCATAAGCAGGTGCATCAGGGCGCCGCCGCCGCCGGCGACGAGCCCGAGCGCCATGTAGCTCACCGTTTTTCCCAGCCCGTAGAGGCCCATGCGGGCCGTCCGGCTGCCGGTGTCGGGGGAGAGATGGGCGATCATCAGCGGGAAGCCCCCACACATGCCAATGCAGTGGGCGCCGCCCAGCAGGCCGGCCAGTACGATGAGCAGGGCGTCGGTCATGGGGATGGCGCGCACGACGCCGGGCGGTCCACGCCGGCGACGCGCACGAGGCGATCGAGTCGGATGGGGGGATCGTCCGCCGTCGCGGCCAGGACGATGAATTCCTCGTTTCCCCGGGCGTAGACATCCAGAATCCGCGTTTCCACCACCCGCTGGTTTTCTTCCGGGTCCAGATAGACGATTTCACAGGGAACCCCCCGCACCGCCTGATCTTCCAGGATGTCGTAAAAGCCGCAATCGATGGGGGTATAGGGTGTGTCCGGCATGGCGTAACGGGTTTGCTCGGGTACTCGTGAGGCGCCGCCAGGTTGCGTTCGGCGCGGCGGTCGGATGCGACGAATCCAGAGGGAAGCCGGCGCCTGAAACACGCCGTGTTCCTGATCGAGTACCATCTGTCGCTGCCTTGTGATGCGCACCCCGCTGATCGTGTTACTGCTTTGCTCGCTGGCTTCGGGTTGCGCGCTGGACCATCCGCCCGGCGTGCTCGCTCCCGAGCCGCCGGCGCAGACCAATCTGGCCCGGCAAGGGGCGTTTCCACATGGCGCCTACCGCATCCTGCCCCTGGCGACGTTCGAATTGACGGCGCGGGTGCTGGGGAAGGAGCGCTACTGGTTCGACCGCGGCGCCGAGCTGGCGCCGTACGATCTGGCGCTGGGCTGGGGGCGTATGTCCGACTCCGCCGTGATCGACCGGCTGTCGATCTCGCAGTCGTGGCGCTGGTACCGCTGGCGTGCCCGCGACCTGCCGATTCCGCTGGGCGAAATCGTGTCCAGCAGCGCCAACATGCACATGGTGCCGGCCGACGACCTCGTGCGTCGCACCCTCGGCCGCGTTCGCGACGGCGACGTGGTGCGCATCACCGGCAAGCTCATCGAAGTGAGCGGACCGGACGGATTCCACTGGAAAAGCTCGCTGACCCGCGCCGACACCGGAAATGGCGCCTGCGAGCTGGTCTTCGTGGAGGATCTGGTGATTCTGTGAGGATTAAGGTTCAATGTTCAATGTTCAATGTTCAAAGAGTTCGCCGTGGTCGTTCACCGCGCCTTAAACCTTGAACCTTCCGCCTTGAACTCTCCCCCTCAATCGTCTTCGCGGCCGCGGGGATGGCAGGCGTAGCAGGCGGCTGAGTCGTAGAGGTAATTGCGGACGCCGCGGTGTTCGCTATCCATGCTGCTCTGGCGATGCTCGTGGCAATTGAAGCACGTGAAGGCCATGAATTGGCCGGGCGTGTCGTGGCAGGTCTGGCAGTCGTTGTTCCATTTACCCCGGTGTTCGCCCGAGAAGATGGGGAAGTTTTCGCTGTCGTGGTCGAATGTAGCGCCATCCCACGAGTCGGTGGTGTGGCAATCGAGGCAGACCGTCGTAAACCCGGTGCCGGCGTGTTCGCGCGTATAGTCGGCCTCGTGGCAGGTATAGCAGTCGTTGGCGTCGGAAGGCGTGAAGCGCGGCGCGAGCGAGGGGGTGACGTGGCAGGCGTCACAGGAGAGATACTGGTGTGCGCCCAGGAGCGGGTACCCCTCCGAGGCCCGTTCGTGGTCGAACGCGGTGCCGGACCATCCGAGGGTGGTGTGGCAATCGTCGCATCCGGTAGAGAACCCCATCGCCACGTGGTCGATCGAGGCCGCCAGCACGTAGTCTTCGTGGTGGCAGTCGTCGCAGGCGTTTTCCAGCGGGGCGAAGGCGCCGTAGCGGTCGTCGGTGTGGCAGGTGACGCAGGCCGTCTGCTGGTGCGCGCCGGTGAGGGGGAATCGCGTCTGCAAGTGGGCCTGGAGGCCATCGACGTCGCGGAAGGTCGTCGTCGTATGGCAGTCGACGCAAGCGCCGGCGAGCGCGCCCTGATGCACGTCCAGATGGCAGGCGCCACAGGCGTCTTCCGGCACGTCCGGCTCGCCGAATTGCAGGTCGACATGGCATGCCGCGCAGGACGCGCGCCGATGGCTGCCGGTGAGGGCGAACCCGGCGTCGGCCGTGTGGTCGAAGTCCATGGGGGCGCGGAGCGGCTGCCAGCCGCTCGTCGTATGACACGAGGCGCAGCTGATGTCCGCCCGGAAATCGCCATGCGGATTTACGGCGGCGGGGTCCTGGGCGAAGGCCGCGCCGGCGAACAGGCTGGCCGCCAGGGCCATCGCCGCGCCATACCGCCATGCCAGAAAGGGTGATTTCATGATCCTGCACGTCTTCACGGAGGTACGATTTCTCACAGGGATCCGTCTGCCCGGTTCCATGAGGATTCTCTGAGCGATGGCCTTTTCCGAATCGTCGTCTCGCGGGAGGTGCGATTTGGCTTCCGCGATGTGTACATTAGCGTCGGTACACAAGCTATGAAGCGTCTCACTCTCCTTTTCCTTATCGCCTTCTCGGCGTGCAGCCAGAAGCCGCCGGCCACGGACTCGCCGTTGCCGGATGTGGTGGACTACAACTACCACATCAAACCGATCCTCTCGGACCGGTGCTACACCTGCCATGGCCCCGACGAGCACACCCGTGAAGCCGGCCTCCGGCTCGACACCGAGGAGGGCTTCAGCGCGCCGCTCGGCAAGGCCGGCGACCATGTGGCCGTGGTGCCGGGAAATCCCGGGAAAAGCGAACTGATCCGCCGGATCTCGAGCAGCAATCCGGAGGACATGATGCCGCCTCCGGAATCCAACCTCACGCTGACCCCCTACGAAATCGCGCTGATTTACCGCTGGGTGGAGCAGGGGGCGAAGTGGAAGCCGCACTGGTCGTTCACCCCGGCCGAGAAGCCCGACCCGCCGGCGGTGAACGCGGCGGAATGGCCCGTCAACGACATCGATCGCTTCGTGCTCGCCCGCCTCGAACGGGAGGGACTCACGCCGTCCCCCGAAGCCGGCCGCGAGCGGCTCCTCCGGCGCGTCACGTTCGACCTCACCGGACTCCCGCCGTCGATCGACGCGATCGATGCGTTTGTCAACGACCCGGCGCCCGATGCCTACGAGCGCGTCGTGGATCGCCTGCTCGCCTCCGACGC
The DNA here is from genome assembly GCA_041391505.1 of Rhodothermales bacterium. NCBI lineage: Bacteria > Pseudomonadati > Rhodothermota > Rhodothermia > Rhodothermales > Rhodothermales bacterium. Next base: position 33,113 of record JAWKNW010000038.1, on the reverse strand, counting down.
CTATGGCGAGCGGATGGCGAACGAATGGCTCGACGTCGCCCGGTACGCCGACACCGGCGGCTATCAGTCCGACCGCCTCCGCCGCATGTGGCCCTGGCGCGACTGGGTGGTCGACGCGTTCAACCGCAACCTGCCGTACGACGACTTCCTGACCTGGCAGCTCGCCGGCGATCTGCTGCCCGACGCCACGAAAGAGCAGATCATGGCCACGGCCTTCAACCGCAACCACCGTCAGACCGAGGAAGGCGGCAGCATCGAGGAAGAGTTTCGCACGGAGTACGTGGCCGACCGCGTCAACACGCTCGGGACGGCCGTGCTGGGCCTCACGCTCGAATGCGCCCGTTGCCACGACCACAAGTACGATCCGGTCACCCAGAAAGAGTACTACCAGCTGTACGCTTTTTTTAACAGCGTCGACGAATCGGGGCAGACTTCCTTCTTCACGGATGCCGTGCCGGTGCCCACGCTGTTGATGACGGACGACGCGACGGACTCGGCGCTCGTGGATGTCCGCCGGCGCATCGCCGATGCCGAGCGGGCGCTCACGACCGCCGCCGCCGATGCCGAGGAAGACTTCCTGGCCTGGCGCGCCCGCTTCGCGCCGTCCATGCTCCCCGCGATGCCGTCGCCGGGGCCTGTCGATCTGTTCCGGTTCGAGCGGCTCTCCGGCGGCGTCCTGCCCAACGACGCCCACTCCTCCAGAGCCGGCAAGGCGATCTACGATCCCGCGCTCGTCGAGGGCAAAAACGGCCGCGCGATGGTGTTCGACGGGGAAAACGGCATCGAGGCCGAGGGGGTAGGGGATTTTAAGCGGACGGATCCGTTTTCGATCGCTTTCTGGATGAAGCCGGCGAAATGGAACGAGTGGAATGTGCTCGTCCATCACACGAAGGCCGCGCTCGACGCCGGCAGCCGGGGCTACGAGATCGCGATGCAGGGCAACAGGCTCGTCGCCGGCCTCGCGCACATGTGGCCGCAGAACGCGATCCGGATCGTCACGAAGGACTCGCTCGCGCTCGGCGCGTGGACCCACGTCACGATGACGTACGACGGGTCAAGCCGCGGCGCCGGCCTCCGCCTCTTCGTGAACGGGGCGCCGGCCGCGGTGGATGTCGTGCGCGACAACCTGTTCAAGAACATCGCCTACGAGCGGACGAAGGTCGACTTCACGATGGGCTTCCGCTTTCGCGACGCCGGCTTCAAGGACGGCCTGATCGACGATCTGGCCATCTATGACCGGGAGCTTACGGCGATCGAGGCCGCGCAGCTCGCCGGCGCCGACCCGCTGCCGGAGTCCGAACGGTCGGATCGGCTGCGAGCCTATTACCTGGCGCATCACGCCCCGGGGTATGCGCGGGCACGGCAGGCGCTCCGCCAGCTCCGCGAGGAGGAAAACGAGCGGGTTAGCGCGGTCGAAGAGATCATGGTGATGCGGGACATGCCGCAGCGCCGGCCGGCCTACGTGCTCGTGCGCGGACAGTACGACCGCAAGGGCGACGAGGTGTCGCCGGCCACGCCGGCCTCGCTGCTCCCGTTCGACGAGGCGCTGCCGCGCAACCGGCTCGGGCTGGCCCGCTGGCTCACCGATCCGAAGCATCCCCTCACGGCGCGGGTCGCGGTGAACCGGATGTGGCAGTTCTTTTTCGGAGCCGGCCTCGTCTCGACCCCGGAGGATTTCGGCAACCAGGGACAGCTCCCGAGCCATCCCGCGCTGCTCGACTGGCTGGCGACGGACTTCGTCGCGTCGGGGTGGGATGTGAAGCACTTTGTGAAGCAGATCGTGATGTCGGCCACGTACCGCCAGGCGTCGGAGACGACGCCGGCCGTGCGGCAGCGCGATCCGGCCAACACGCTCCTGGCCCGCGGCCCGAGTTTCCGGCTGCCGGCCGAGATGCTGCGCGACAACGCCCTGGCGGCGAGCGGTTTGCTGGTCGCGAAGATGGGCGGCCCGCCCGTCAAACCCTATCAGCCGGCGGGATTGTGGGAGGAAAAGTCGGGCGCGAAATACGTCCAGGATACCGGCGAGAGCCTCTACCGGCGCAGCCTCTATACGTTCTGGAAACGCACGTCGCCGCCGCCGGCGATGACGACGTTCGATGCGCCCGAGCGCAACAGCTGCCTCGTCCGCCGGCAACGCACGAGCACGCCGATGCAGGCGCTCGTGCTGCTCAACGATCCTCAATTTGTGGAGGCGGCCCGTAAGCTGGGCGAGCGGATGTGGCATGAGGCCGGCGACGACCGGTCGGCCCAGGTGACGCTGGCGTTCCGTCTGCTCACGGGCGAGGCGCCGTCCGATGCCGAACGCGCCGTGCTCGAGGCGATCTACCAGGAGCAATACGACGAATACGCCCGCGACGCGGACGCCGCCGGCAGGCTGCTGGCCGTCGGTGAGTCGCCCCGCGACGCAGCGATCGACGCGCCCTCCCTGGCCGCCGCCACCATGGTCGCATCCGCCATCATGAACTACGACGCGGCCGTGATGCGACGCTGATCATCGCAAAATGAATAGCGTATATCGCAAATTTTTAAGGAGCGAGCCCCATTTGCGATATGCGATAACCGATGTACGATCGAATGTGCGACTGCCATAACTACGAACACCTTCATTCCCGTCGCGACTTTCTCTCGCGCACGGCGATGGGCCTCGGGGCGGCGGCGTTTGCGTCGTTGCTGAATCCGGCGGCGGCGTTCGCCGGCGCAGACGACACGCGGCTGCGCGGCATCATGGACGGCTTTCACGTCCCACCGCGCGCCAAGCGGATCATCTACCTTTTCCAGAGCGGGGGCCCCTCGCAGATGGAGCTGTTCGATTACAAGCCGAAGCTCAACGAGATGCAGGGGCAGGAGCTGCCGGCGTCCGTTCGGATGGGACAGCGGCTCACGGGGATGTCGGGCTTCCAGAACTCGCTGCCGCTGGCCGGCTCCCGGTTTGCATTCGGCCAGCACGGCCAGAGCGGCGCCTGGGTGAGCGAACTGCTGCCCTACACGGCCAGAGTGGCCGACGAGCTGTGCATCGTCAAATCGATGCACACCGAGGCCATCAATCACGACCCGGCCATCACGTTTTTCCAGACCGGCTCGCAGATCGCCGGCCGGCCGTCGTTCGGGTCGTGGCTGAGCTACGGGCTCGGCAGCGAAAACGAAAACCTGCCGGCGTTTTGTGTCCTCATCACCAAAAACAAGGGCGGCCAGCCGCTCTACTCCCGCCTCTGGGGCAACGGCTTCCTGCCGTCGGTGCATCAGGGCGTCCAGTTTCGCTCGGGCAACGACCCGGTGCTCTATCTCAACAACCCGGACGGCGTCACCGAGGCCGGCCGGCGCAAGCTGCTCGACCGGCTCAACGAGATGCACCAGATCCGCATGGAGACCGTCGGCGACCCGGAGGTCGAGGCCCGCATCGCCCAGTACGAGATGGCGTACCGGATGCAGACGTCGATCCCCGAGGTGATGGATACGTCGGACGAGCCGGACCACATCTTCGACCTGTACGGCCCCGACGCGCGCGACCGCGGGACGTTTGCTGCCAACTGCCTGCTCGCCCGCCGGCTGGCGGAGCGCGGCGTCAAGTTCATCCAGCTGTATCACCAGGGATGGGACCATCACGGCGGGTTGCCGAAAGGCATCGTGCAGCAAACCCGGAGACCGACCAGGCTTCGGCGGCGCTGATCCTGGACCTCAAGCAGCAGGGCATGCTCGACGACACGCTGGTCGTCTGGGGCGGCGAGTTCGGGCGGACCAACTACTGCCAGGGGCGGCTGACCGAGGAGGATTACGGACGCGACCACCATCCGCGCTGTTTTTCGGTGTGGATGGCCGGCGGCGGCGTCCGCCCCGGCATCAGCTACGGGCAGACCGACGAGTTCGGGTACAACGTCGTCGAGGATCCGGTCCATGTGCACGACTTTCAGGCAACGCTGCTTTATCTGCTCGGCATCGAGCACGAACGGCTGACGTTTAAACACCAGGGCCGGCGCTACCGGCTGACGGACGTGCACGGCAAGGTGGTCGACAGCCTGCTGGCGTAAGCGTGGTCCTGCCGAGCCGGCGTGCCGAGAGCCCGCCTCGCGGATGCGGGTGGACCTCCCGAACGCGCCTGGGGATGATCGGGCGTCGGGTTGCGGTCCGTGGGGGATGCTTGGGCGTCGGGTTACGGTCCCGTGGCGTCGGGTTACGGTCCCTGGGGGGACCTATTAACCCGACCTACGGGGCTGCCGCAACGTCATCCTCGCGAACGCGGGGATCCATGGAAGGACTGAGATACCTCAGGTGCTATGACGTGACGAACGGCGTTTCTGCCATTCGTAGCGCTTGCATGGATTCCCGCGAACACGGAGCTTGCCCCCGGCATGATCGGGAGCTTGCCCCCGGCATGATCGGGGGCAAGACGAAGTCGCCTCACCGCCTCAGCACCACCTTCCCCGCAACCACCCCGCCGGCCGCATCCACCCGGTACACATACACCCCCGCCGGCAGGTCGCCGGCCTCGATGGTAACCACTTGCGCGGCGCCGGCCGGGAGGTACCCGTCAAACAGCACCCGCCGCTCGCGTCCGAGCAGATCGTACAGCACGGCCCTCACGGGGCCGGCTTCGCGTGTCTGGATGTCGAACGTGGTGCGATCCGCGAAGGGGTTCGGGTAGGGGGAGGAGATCTCGATCCGCGCCGGCAGTTCGGGATCGGATTCGTTGGCGACGATGGATGTGTAATAGATTCTCCGGTAAGCTTCGACCGAGCTCAGGTACGGCGAGGTTTCAAGCGCCGCCAACACGTCGGTGAGCGCGGTCCCACGAATCTCCCAGACCTGCAGGACCGGGTTCGTGGAAAAGGTGCCGACGACGGTAGCGTCGAAACGCGATCGGAGTGAGGCGATGCTATCCGCCGGCGCATTGGCGGGGTAGACAACCTCGATCTGGCCGCCGAGAAAGGCCGGCGCCTCGATCGTCAGCGAATCGCGGTAATCGCCATAGTACGCGACGATGGTGTGCGCGCCACCACTCTCCGGCAGTCCGATAGCTTGCGGATCGATCGTCCAGGTCCATCGCTTGAATGAGCCGTTTGGAGGGAAATAGTGTGGGACGTCGTCCGCGGTGCACACGGTGCTCGGGGTAACCTTGTCGAACTGAAACCACGCCTGGCAGCCCGACGAGCTCCAGATCGTGAAGCCCTCGTCCGTATTGTTCGTGATGGTAAATTGCAGCTCGATCGGCTCGCCGTATTCGTAGACAGCCTTGTCGGTTTCGATGAGGGTGACGACCTGCCCCGTCGCCGGCCCGGCGGCCGCGATCCACAACAGGACGATGCCGATACGAAGCGGTATGCGCATGATTGGTGCCCGGTTATAATGGCATGTTAGTCCGGTTACGCCTCACCGGCATCGGGGATCCGGCGGATCCGCCCGGGCATACAACGCCTCCAACCCACCGGCAAATCCAATGCATACCCATACCACCGACCGCGCCGCCCGTTACGAAGACGTCCTCGAACGCATCGACGCCCTCCTCGGCGACGACGCCGACTGGATCTCGGCCATGGCCACCGTCGCCTGCGAACTGCACCACGCGTTCGACTATTACCACTGGACGGGCTTCTACCGCGCCGTCGGACCCACCCTGCTGGCCGTCGGGCCGTACCAGGGCGGTCACGGGTGTCTCCATATCGACTTTGACCGCGGCGTGTGCGGCGCGGCGGCGCGCACCCGGCAGACGCAGCTGGTCCCGGATGTCGAGGCTTTCCCCGGCCATATCGCCTGCTCGTCGACGACCCGATCCGAGATCGTCGTGCCCGTCCTCACACCCGCCGGCCGCGTCCTCGGCGTGCTCGACGTGGACTCCGACTATCCGGATGCCTTCAACGCCATCGACCAGCAGTTCCTCGAACGGCTCTGCGCGGATCTCGGGGCGCGGTTTGCCGTTACGGCGTCGCTTTAGGGTCGATCCTTCGGTCGCACCCGATCCGATCATCGGGGCGTTTCAGCGGGTTTATGGGATGTCCGCGAGCCATGTCCGCAGCTCTACCGCCCGGCGATCCTCCGCCTTTTCCGCCGCGTCGAATGCGGTCAGCGCCTCTCGCAACAGGGCCCGCGCTTCCTCGCCGCGGCCCTGAAGGGCAAGGCATCGGCCCAGTGCGCCCCGGGCCTCGGAAATCAATAGATCGCCGGCCGGCAATTGCGCCGTACGAATCGCCACCGCTTCCTGGAGCAGCGCTTCGCCGACGACCGGGTCGCCCTGTTCTGACGTCAGCAAACCGAGACTGATCAGGGGAAACGCCATTTCGATCCTCGTTTGCGCTTGCGCGCGCCAGAATGCGAGCGCGGCGTTGAGTTCCGCCTCGGCTTCCGCCGGCCGGCCGCGCAGCCGCAGGATGGCGCCCAGGTTGCTCCGGGCGCTCGCCACGTTCTGGTGGTCGTCGCCGAACAGCTCGCGGTAGATCGCCAGCGACTCGCGCTGGAGCCGCTCGGATTCCTCCAGGTCGCCGCGTTCGCGCAGCACGGACGCGACGCTGCCGAGCGCGCTCGCCACATAGCGATGGCGCGGTCCGAGCGTCGCGAGGTTGATTTCGAGGGTCTTCCGGTAGATGGCCTCGGCCTCATCCAGGTCGCCCTTGCGGAAGAGCAGGCCGGCGAGGTTGTTGAGCGACTGGATCGTCTCGGGATGCTCCTCGCCGTACAGGTTGCGGCGGATGGCGAGGCTCTCGCGCACGATCGGTTCGCCCACGGTCACCCGGCCCGTCGTCCAGTAGAGGCCGCCGAGGTTGCTGAGCGTAAAGGCCAGATCGGGGTCGGCATCGCCGAATTCTTCGCGCTGGATGGCTTCGGCGCGGCGATACTGCACCTCGGCTTCGTCGTACAGGCCCTGCGAATGGAGCGCCCAGCCGTAGTTGTTGAGGGTCCAGGCGAGTTCCCGTTCGTCGGGCGGGTCCACGCGTTCGTATATGGCGACGGCGCGCCGGTAGAGCGGCATCGCGACGTCGAAACGCCCCATCGCCCGGTTATTGCTCGCGCGCTGAAGCACCGTGGCGGCAACCTCGGCGCTTTCGGGGCCGTAGAGGCGCTCCCGGATCGCGAGCGTGAACTGCGTGAGCGAATCCTCGCCGGCGAAGTCGCTCAGCGAGTGCCGGATGTTGGCGATCTCCGAGAGGAGATAGAGCGCTTCTTCGTTCTCGCGACCCTGACGCACCTCCACCAGGGCCAGCGCTTTCTCGAACAAGGATTCGGCCTCACGGTACTGCCCCAGGCCGTGGTACGCGTCGCCGACGGCGCGGAGGAGGCGGGCCTGGACGTCCGGCTGGTCGGCCAGCTCGTCCTCGATGCGCGCCGCGCCGTCGCGCAGCATGTCGAACGCGGTCAGCGTATCGCCCTGGGCCACGTGCGGGTTGGCGGCGTCGAACAGGCTGACCATGAAACGGGTGGCTTCGTCGGCCTTCGATGCCTCGAGCCGCGCCGCGTCGCGGGCCTCGCTCAGCCGCAGGGTGTACGAGAGGACGACCGCCCCGAGCAAGAGGAGGAACAGCGCGGCGGCCAGGAGCAGCGTCCGGTGCCGGCGCCCGAACTTCGAGGCCCGGTAGCGCCAGGCATCGGGCTGGGCCGATACCGGAAGCCCCTGGCGGTGCCGCTCGAGGTCCGACCGGAGGTCGCCGGCCGAGCTGTACCGGCGCTCCGGCTCCTTGCGGAGCGCCATCAGGCAGATCGTGTCGAGGTCGCCCTTCAGCTGGGCGGCGGCTTTTTTCGTGGCGCCGTCGGGCGCCTCGGAGGCTTGCGCATGGAGCAGCGCCAGGCTCGGGCGCCGGGGGATCTGATGGCAGACGACCGCCTCGACTTCCGCCGGCGCATGGCTCGACAGCTTGAGCGGCCGTACGCCCGCGAGCAGCTCGTACAGCACCACCCCGAGCGCGTAGATGTCGGTCTGGGTCGTCACGGCGCCGCCGCGCACCTGCTCCGGCGCCGCGTATTCGGGGGTGAGAACCCGCATGCCGGCATCGGTCAGCGGCACGCCGGCGTCGGCGTCCTCTTCCAGCGCGCGGGCGATCCCGAAGTCGAGCAGCTTCACCTCGCCGGCCCTGGTGACGAGGATGTTGCCCGGCTTGATGTCCCGATGTACGATGAGGTTGCGGTGCGCGTGCTGTACGGCGTCGCACACGCGCTCGAACAGCATGAGGCGCTCCCGGATTCCCAGCGCGTTCTCCCGCGCGTACGCCGGCAGCGGAATCCCATCCACATATTCCATCGCGAAATACGGCCGGCCGTCGTCCGTCATCCCGCCGTCCAGCAGGCGCGCGATGTTTGGGTGCTGGAGGCGGGCCAGCATCTGCCGCTCGGCGAGGAAGCGCTGGACGATCCGCTCCGAGTCCATCCCCCGCTTGATGAGCTTGAGCGCCACCTGCTGCTCGAAATGCCCGTCGGCTCGCTCGGCGAGGTAGACCACGCCCATCCCGCCGGCTCCGAGCCGGCGCAGCACGCGATAGGCGCCCACGCGTTCACCGAGCTGCGCGTCGTCCTCTTCCGCCCCGGCACGGGGCTCGCCGGCGTAGGTCAACGCCTCGAGGGCGTGCCCGTCCACCAGGCTGTTGACCAGCTGATCGGACTCCAGCAGCGAGGCGACTTCCCGATACAGCTCCACATCCTCCCGGCACGCTACCTTCAGGAACGTGATCCGGTTGGAAGGGATCTGGTCGAGCGCCGCCTCGAAGAGCGACTGTACCTGCTGCCAGCGTTCGGAATCCATCGGCGCGTGTTGGTTTGCGGTGTTGGAGGCTGGGTGTATGGGAGTATGGGAGTATGGGAGTGTGAAGGAGGAGGCAGTCGGGGGTGTGGGCTTCAACCTGCTCCCACACCCCCGTACTCCCAAACTTCCTCACGCCCCTCATTCCTTCGCCAGTCCGACATAGATGTCGTTCGAGGCGTCGGCATTGTTGTATATCACGTCTTCTCGGCCGTCGTCGTTGATGTCGCCGACGAGGATGGTAAACTGGCTCCAGTCATCGAAGGCCGGGTGATCCTGCGAGACGCGGCCGAGGTCGAAGCTGCCGGAGGCCGTACCGAGGCCGATGAAGCTCCGGTTGACCGTGCCCATCGTGTTCATCAGCAGATCCTTGCGGCCGTCGCCGTTGACATCGAGGAGGCGCAGCACGAAGGGTCCCTCGTTTTCCTGGGCATTCTGGAGCGGGCCCTCGACGAGCGCCGGCGTGCCGCCGGTCGTCAGATCCCGGTGGATCGGATTCGATCCCGCGATCGAATTCATCCAGACCAGGTCGACGCCGGCCACCCCGTCGATGTTGCCGACGACGACATCGTAGTTCTGCCAGCCCGAGATGCTGCGCTGGAAGCGGCCTCGGAACGAAAAGATCTGTCCCGGGACGTCGCTGACGGATTCGGCGAAATAGACGTGATGCACGCTGAATCCCTTCGTGTACCAGATCAGGTCGTCGCGCCCGTCGCCATTAAAATCGCCCATCGTCCAGGTCTCATCACCCGTCCATGCCGTCGCCGGATGATCCTGCCACCTATTGGTGATCTCCTCGAAGTTATCGACACCGAAGGTGCCGTCGCCGTTCGAAAAGGTCACGTAGGTGCGGTTGGTGCCCACCGGGTGGTTCCACACGAGGTCGTCGCCGTTTTTGCCGTCCACATCGCCGACGCCAAACTGGTAGTCCTGTCCCCAGGACGAGGAGGCGCGGGTGAACATGGGCATTTCCTGGAAGGTGCCGTCGCCGTTGGACAGTCCGATATACGTGGTGTTCGTCGTGAGCACGCGGCCCCAGGCGAGGTCGTCGCGGCCGTCGTTGTTGAAGTCGCCCACCTTCACCTTGTACTGGCTCCAGCCGTTCGCCGGCTGGGCGGAGTGGCTCGTGGGCGCGCCCATCGAGAACGTGCCGTCGCCGTTCGAGAAGGCGACGACGGTCTCGTTCGTGCTGGCGCTGACGTGGTTCCACACGATGTCCTGGTCGCCATCGCCGTCGACGTCGGCCATCATGGTGATCGCCGGCGCGCCGATCGGCAGCGAGAGCGACTGCTTGTCGAGGAAGTTGAACGTGCCCGGCGTGGCGGCGCGCGCCTCGCAGGTCTTGACGTTGTATTCGGTCGTCTCGCTCACCGACGCAATCGATCCGTCGCCCAGGTTGCGGAACGTGTACGACAGCGGCGACGCGCTGGAAAGCGGCGCGTTGTCGGTGAAATAATCGGCCCAGTTGCCGGATCGGATGACGGCCAGCGTGGCCTCGGCGTTGCCGCCGAGCGAGGTGACGCGGATCTCGGACTGCTCCAGGATCGACTTCTGCTTGGCGCTCAGGTTCACCGCACCGCCGCCGCCGATGCCTTCGTACGCCGCCCGCAGGGTGGCGCGCATCTCGGATTCGCTCGCGGTCGAGGTCATCGAGAACATCATCATGCGGCCATACACGACGTTGGACACATACACGGGCAGGTTGTCCGGCCCGATGCGGCCGAGGTCGACCTGCTGCTGGAGCCTGTCGGCCGAGAAGTCGCTGCTGAAAAAGGCGTCCGGCGACTGCGGCGGCGCCACGACGACCTCGAACATCTTCTGGTAGAATTGCGCCGTGATGGTTGTTTTCGACGCGTTGTTTTTCACCGACCCTTTCGCGGAGGCCTCGAAACCCAGGTAGTGCCCGGACAGGCCAACGGAGAGCGCGAACTGGCTCTCGGAGTGATAGACTTCCTGCGTGAAGGTGATCGTGCTCGGCGTGGAAAGACCCGACGCCGTCGCGTTGCCGATCATCGATCCGATGGCCTGGGCGACTTCGGCCTGGCTCGGGGTGTCGACCGTCCGGAAATTGTCGTCGTTGGCCAGGCTCGGGATGGATACCTCGATGGGCGTGCGTTCGGCGATGGGGAGGCCGAGCAGGCTGCCCAGCCCGTCGCGGTGGCTCTTGCCCTGAATCAGAGCGCCCGGCCAGAGGAGGTCGACGTCCGGGCTGTAGAGCGCGATCTGCTGCGGGTTGTCGGTGAGCGTGAAGGGCTGCGTCTGGCAGGAGTACGCCACGTCGGGCAGAATCTCGATGGTGCCGTCGTCGTTCACGACCTCGACGTCGAGCATGACATCGGGTTCGGTCGTCGGTTCGGCGGTGGCGGTGGGTGCCTGTGAGGAAAGGCGGGGGCTGAAGGACGTCCACGAGGGGAGGCTGCTCATGTAATCGGCGACGCCGTCGACCTGGTCGTCGGGGCCGGCGCCGCTGTCGCAGGCGGCAACGAAAAATAAAAAGAGCATCCCTGCCGGGATGAACAGTCGGCGTTTCATGATTCTACCTCGAACGAAATGGCCCGTCGAACGGGACTGGATGGCGTGTGAAGGTGACGGGCACCCCAGGCAGGGTGTGTCAGACTGAGACGCGCCTTCCGTCGGGCAAATCGATCATCGAGGGGGAGAGAATTATTGAGGGGGCCTTCTGACATTCACCGGACGGTTCACGTCAGTCGGCGAGTTCGCGGTTCAGCCACGCGCGGGCCATGCGCCAGTCGCGTCCCACGGTCGGCACCGAGATGCCGAGCACTTCCGCGATCTCTTCGTGTTGCAGGCCCCCGAAATAGCGCATCTCGACGATCTTGCTCTGCCGCTCGTTCAGGGCGGAGAGGCGGTCGAGGGCTTCGTCGAGGGCGAGGAGGTGTTCCGACTGATCTTCCCTGACCACCATGTCGTCGAGCAGGGTCGCCGGCGCGACGCCGCCGCCGCGTTTGCCGGCGTGCAGCTTTTTGGCGTGCGTGATGAGGATGCGCCGCATCACGATCGAGGCGACGCCCATAAAATGCGCCCTGTTTTTCCAGGTCACCGCCCGCTGCCCCATCAGCTTGATGTAGGCTTCGTGGACCAGGGCCGTCGTGTTGAGCGTGTGATTGGATCGTTCGCTTCGCAGGTACTGATGTGCGCGTACCTGCAAATCTTCGTAGATCAGGCCAAAAACGGCGTCGAGTGCCGAGGCATCGCCGCCACCCACCTGCTCCAGCAGGCGGGTAATGTCTACCGATTCTTCTTTCATGCAATCGGATACGATGAGGAAGCCACCGGGCGCCCTTTGAGCCGGCCGGCGGCTTCCTCCGTGCGAATCAGGCTACCCCGAGCTGCTTCGCCGCGTCCTCCACGAGGCCTCTGGCGGCCTCCAGGGTAGGCGCTTCCGAATAGACGCGCAGTACGGGCTCCGTGCCGGAGGGGCGCACCAGCAGCCAGCCGTTCGTGGTCATGTGTTTGTACCCGTCCAGCGTATCCAGCCGGGTCACGTTTTCGCCATGGATCGTTGTCAGGCCGCCGGCCTTCAGGCGTTCCAGGATGGCTTCTTTCTTTTTGTTCGTGGTGTGTACGTCGATCCGGTACGTCTCGTGCGGGCCGAATTCGTCGAACAATTCCTGGACGAGTTCCGACAGTTTTTTGCCGCGCTTCACCATCATCTCGACCGTGAGCAGGCCGATGTAGATGCCGTCGCGCTCGGGGATGTGGCCCTTGACGGCCATCCCGCCGGATTCTTCGCCGCCGACGAGCACGTCGCCCTCTACAATGATCGGGCCGATGTATTTGAAGCCGATCGGCGTCGTATGAACCTTCAGGCCGTATTTGTCGCCCATCTTCTGCAGCATGGACGTGGTCGAGAACGTCTTCACGATGTCCCCGTTCAGGCCGCGCACTTCGTGCAGGTACTTGATGAGCAGCGCCAGCATCTGGTGCGAATTGACGAACTGCCCTTTTTCGTCGTACATCCCGATGCGGTCCGCATCCCCGTCGTTCGCCAGGCCGGCCGCGCACTGCTCGCGGACGACCGTTGCGGCGAGTTCCGTCAGGTTTTTCTCGATCGGCTCGGGCGCCTGGCCGTGGAAGCCGGGGTTGAAGTCGTTGTGGAGCTGCACCACCCGGTCGGCGCCGAGGAGTTCGGCGACGACGCCCTGGCCGGCGCCGTACATCGCGTCATGCGCGATCTTCAGGCCCGACTTTTTGATGGCGTCGATGTCGAGTTTGCTCCGGAGCATGTTCAGGTAATCGGTCGCCACGTCGTGCAGCTCGATCGTGCCGTTGGCGACCAGGTCCTTGAACGCCTTCTTTTCGTAGGGCTGGAGCTGGTCGAGTTCTTTCTCCACCTCGTCGATCATCTCGGGCGAGGCCGGCCCGCCGAAGCTCGCCTTGATCTTGAATCCGTTGTATTCAGGCGGATTGTGGCTCGCCGTGATCACGATGCCGGCGCTGCACGCATAGGCCTGCGCGCCCCAGCTGATCGACGGCGTCGTGGTGAAGGTGCTCGCGAAAAGCACCTTGATGCCCTTGGAGCCGAGGACCGAGGCGACGTGTTCGGTAAAGGCGCGACCCTGGAAGCGGGTGTCGTGGCCGATCACCACCTTCGGCGTCGGACCGTAGTTCTTCAGCAGCCATTGCGCGGTGGCGCGGGCTACTTTTTCGAGATTTTCGTAGGTGTAATCATCGCCGATGACCGCCCGCCAACCGTCGGTGCCAAACTTGATCTTTTTGGTTGCCATAAAACCTTTATTCGTAAAGTGTTAACATCTCTCAAACCGGGCATCTCGCGGCCGGCAGGAAGGGGAGTTGCGTGGAGTTGCCGGCGGCGGAGCACCCATCTGATCGTTACGGTGGGGCGTACGTCCGGGGAGGCACACGCGTTTATTGGCGCGAGTCGGCCTTTTTTGCGGATGCTGCGATGAGCATACGGCGCGGCTTCCTCGCGGTCTGCCTTGAAATTAAGGCCATCCGGTGCAGAAAGCCACCGCTGTTTCGGGTTTTTGAACGGCCGCAAAACGGCCGGAACGGGCGATTATACGCGTTCGGGGCGCCGGCCGGCGGCCATCAGTTCGCGGGCGGACTCGAGCGCGGCCTCGGTAATTTCGGAGCCGCTGATAAGGGAGGCCACCTGCCGGGTGCGTTCGGTGTCCGGCAGGCGCGAGATGGTTGTATGGGTCCGTCCGTCCTCGATGTGCTTGGCGACGCGGAAGTGCACGTCGCCCATCGCCGCGATCTGGGCCAGGTGGGTGATGGCGATGATCTGGTGGTACTGCGCCAGGTCGCGCATGCTTTCGCCCACCTTGTTGGCGATCGTGCCGGAGATGCCGGCATCGATCTCGTCGAACACGAGGATGGGCAGTCGCTCGCTTTTGGCCAGGATGGTTTTCAGCCCCAGCATGATGCGGCTGATCTCGCCGCCGGAGGCGACGCGGGCGAGGGGTTTGAGCGCTTCTCCCGGGTTGGAGGAGATAAAGAACTCGACCTGGTCCATGCCGTCCGGAAAGGCCTGGAGGCGCTGGCCGGCCTCGTCCGTCACCCATCCGTCGGCCGCCGGCGTCTGGCTGAAGCGCACCTCGAACCGGCTGTGCGGCATCCCCAGCCGGGCCAGTTCCGCCAGGATCGCCTTCTCGACCCGCTCGGCGCCCTCGCGACGTTTTTTGGATAGCCGGCGCGCGATGTCCGAAAGCTGCGTCTGCTGCTCCGCGATCTTCGCACGCAGCGTCTCGATGGCCAGCTCGAAGTTGCTCGCCAGTTCGTATTTGGCGCCGATCTCGCGGCGATGCGCGATGACGGCCTCGAGCGTGCCGCCGTACCGGCGCTTGAGCATCTCCAGGTCGCCCAGCCGGGAACGGATGAACTCGAGGCGCTCGGGGTTGAACTCGATCCGCGCGTTGTAATCCTGTAGAAAATGCGCCAGCTCGGCGACGACGATCTGGGCGCTTTCGGCTTCGCGGGCGGATTCTTCCAGGCCGGCGTCGATGCGCGTCAGGTCCTGCAACTCGTTCCGCACGCGCACGAGATGGTCGTTTACCGCGCCGTCGGCTTCGTAGAGGAGGTCGTAGAGCTGGGCGGTCACTTCGTAGAGCCGCTCGGCGTTGGCCAGGATGCGCTCTTCGCCTTCGAGCGCGTCCTCTTCGCCTTCCTCGGGCGCCACGGCGTCGATTTCGCCAATCTGGAATTCGTAGAGTTCCTTCTGCTGCCGGAGGTCGCGCTCCTGGGCGATGAGGGACTCCAGCTCGCGGTGGCGCCCGGCCACCTCCCCGTACTGGCGCTGGTAGCGGGATACGAGGTCGCCCAGGCCGGCGAACTGGTCGAGCAGGTCGATGTGCGTCTCCGTCCGCAGGAGCATCTGGTGCTCGTGCTGCCCGTGGAGGTCGATGAGCTGGCTGGCGATGTCGCGGACGACGTTGAGCGGCGCCGGCGTGTCGTTGACGAAGGCCCGGCTCTGCGAGGCGGAGATCTCACGTCGCAGGATGATCTGGTCCGCGGGGTCGAACGCGTTCTCTTCCAGCAGCTTGCGAATGCGCGGCGACCCCGTGTTGTCGAAAATCCCCTCGATGATCGCCTTCTTCGCATCCGTCCGAATCACCTCGGTGGACGCGCGCTCGCCGAGGATCATCTTTAATGCGCCGAGCAGGATCGACTTGCCCGCACCGGTTTCCCCCGTGATGATGTTCAAACCGCTGTCGAACTCGACCTGGAGTTCCTCGATCAACGCGTAGTCGCGTATGTACATGGAGCGGAGCATACGAACAAAGCAAAAGGCCGATTGGAAAAGGCGAGCTACTGTCGGGATCCGAACGCCCGGGCGCGGGAAGTTACATCAAATGTGGATTATGTAAAAGATATGTGTGGATAGTTCAAGGTTTGAGGTTCAAGGTTCGAGGTATGCACCCTTGAACCTCGAACCTCAAACCTTGAACTACCCACAGCCCTCTGTTTGAATAGACGTTATCGCCGGCGCTCGCGTAACGTGGCGCCGGCGATTACGGTCACTTGCCGTGGCAGTGTTTGTATTTTTTGCCGCTGCCGCAGGGACAGGGGTCGTTGCGGCCGACCTTGTCGCCGCTGGTGGCGCTCTGCGGGCCGGCGGTCGGATCGCGCTCGGCGGCCGTGTTGCCTTCGTTGCCGCCGATGCCGTAGGACGGCGACGTGTTCGGCTGGCTGGACTGGGCGCGGCGCGGGTCGAGGCGCTGCTGCGCCGGGCGGGTGGCGCGGCGCGGGGCCGCGGCGTTGTTCACGAGCGGACCCGATCGGAAGACGAACGAGACGACCTCCTGGTTGATCACGTCCATCATCTCGGCGAAAAGCCGGAACGCCTCGATCTTGTATTCTACCAGCGGGTCGCGCTGGCCATAGGCGCGCAGCCCGATGCCTTCCTTCACTTCGTCAAGCCCGCGCAGGTGTTCGGTCCAGTGCTCGTCGATGAAGACGAGCAGCGCGACGCGTTCCAGGGCGTTGTTGATCGCCTGGCCCTGCGACTCGACGGCGTCGCTCACCCGGACGGTGACGCGCACCACGCGCCGGCCGTCGGTGAAGTCGACGAAGATCCGCTCCGGTTTCTGCTCGGCGTCGCTCTCCATCAGCCGCTGCATGCTTTCCGCGAACGGCCGCGCGAGCACCTCGCGCTTGCGGTTGTAATATTCGGTGGCCGCCTCCATCACTTTGTCGATGACGCCGTCTTCACCGAGCTTCGCGAAGGTCTCCTGGTTGATGTCAAAATCCAGCGCGAGCACGCGGAGGAGTTCGTCGCGCAGGCCGGCGAGGTCGCCTTCCGGGTAGCGGGCGGACACGATATCGCGGACGAGCTTGTCCAGCATCTCCATGATGTCGCCCCGCATGAAGTCGCCATGGATGGCGTTGATGCGGCGGGTATAGACGACCTGGCGCTGCGAGTTGAGCACGTCGTCGTATTCGAGCTGGCGCTTCCGGATGCCGAAGTTATTTTGCTCGACCTTCTTCTGGGCCCGTTCGATGCTCTTGTTCACCCACGGATGGGTGATGACGGCGCCTTCCTCGAGGTTCAGCCGGTCCATCACGCGGGCCACGCGGTCGCTCTTGAAGAGGCTCATCAGGTTGTCTTCGAGCGACACGTAGAACTGGCTTTCGCCGGGGTCGCCCTGCCGGCCCGAGCGGCCGCGCAGCTGGAGGTCGATGCGCCGGCTTTCATGGCGCTCGGTGCCGATGATGGCGAGGCCGCCGAGCTCGCGCACGCCGGCGGCGAGCTTGATGTCCGTACCGCGGCCGGCCATGTTCGTCGCGATCGTTACCGCGCCGCGCTCGCCGGCTTCCGCCACGATGAGGGCCTCCTGCAGGGCGCGGTCGCGCCGGGCGTTGAGCACGTTGTGCTTGATCTTGCTCCGGCTGAGCATGCGGCTCAGCGTTTCCGAGACCTCGACGGTCGTCGTGCCCACGAGGACGGGCTGCCCCTTCTCATGATACTCGGCGATCTTCTCGATCACCGCGTTGAACTTCTCGCGCCGCGTCTTGAAGACGAGGTCGTCCAGATCCTTTCGGATCACCGGCCTGTTCGTCGGAATGACGACGACGTCGATCTTGTAGATCTTGAAGAACTCTTCCGCCTCCGTGATGGCCGTGCCGGTCATGCCGGACAGCTTGTGGTACATGCGGAAGTAGTTCTGCAGGGTGATGGTCGCGTACGTCTGGGTCGCGGCCTGCACCTTCACGTTCTCCTTGGCCTCGATGGCCTGGTGCAGTCCGTCGGAATACCGCCGGCCCGACAAGACGCGGCCGGTATGCTCGTCGACGATCATCACCTTGTCTTCCTGGACGATGTAGTTGACGTCCTTCTCGAACAGGGTGTAGGCGCGCAGCAGCTGCTCGATGGCGTGCAGCCGCTCGGCGCGTTCGCTGTATGTCGTATAGAGCGTGCGCTTTTTCTCCACCAGCTCGTTGTTGATCACGCGAAGATCGTTCTGCAACTTGTGCTCGCGCTTTTCTTCGCTCAGCTGGTCCTGGTTGCGGATCTCTTCCTCGAGGGCGCGTACCTGCTCGGCGTTTGCCTTTTCCATCAGCGCGATTTCCTCGCCGATGTCGGGCAACACAAAGAGGTTGATGTCCTGGTTGGCGGCCTTGGCGATATACTGCCGGCCCTTCTCCGTCATCTCGATGGCATGCTGCTTTTCGTCGAGCGCGTAATACAGCTCTTCGTCGACGAACGGCATGTTCTTCGCGTTTTCCTGCAGATAGAAAAACTCGGTCTTCTGCCGCAGCTGTTCGACGCCCGGTTCGTTGAGCAGTTTGACGAGCCGGTTGTTCTTGCGGAAGCCGCGCGAGGCGCGCAGCAGCGCGAGGCCGGCCTCCGTCTCCGCCTCATTCGCCTTTTTGTTGTCGCCCGCGGCGTGCGCCTTGTCGCGCTCCGCCAGGAGACGCTCGGCGTCGGCCACGAAGCCGGCGACGACTTTCTGCTGGGCGCGCACGAGCTGGTCGACGGACGGCTTCAGCTCGTCGAAGCGCGTATCGTTGGATTGCGGGACGGGCCCGGAAATGATGAGCGGCGTCCGCGCTTCGTCGATGAGCACGGAGTCGACTTCGTCGACGATCGCGAAGAAGTGCTCCCGCTGCACCAGGCTATCTGCGTCGGTGACGAACGAGTGGTCGCGGAGGTAGTCGAAGCCGTATTCGTTGTTCGTGCCGTACGTGATGTCGGCCAGGTAGGCCTTGCGGCGGGCGTCCGTGTGCGGCTCGTGGCGGTCGATGACGTCGGTAGTGAGCCCGAGGAAATGGAAGATCGGTCCCATCCACTCCTCGTCGCGCTGGGCGAGGTAGGGGTTGACGGTGACCAGATGCACGCCGCGGCCGGCGAGGGCGTTGAGGTAAACGGGTGCCACGGCGACGAGCGTCTTGCCCTCGCCCGTCTTCATTTCGGCGACGCGCCCCTGGTGCAGGATGATGCCGCCGATGAGCTGGACGTCGTAGGGCACGATATCCCACACGACCGTCGAGCCGCCGGCCTGCCACGTCTGGCCGCGCATGCGCTCACAGGTGGATTTGACCACCGCGAAGGCCTCGGGGAGCAGATCGTCCAGCACGTCTTCCACCGTGTCCAGCCATTGCTGATCGAGCGCGTCGAGCTCTTCGGCGAGGCGCGTGCTTTCCTCCATCGACAGCTCGGCCGGCTGGCCGTCGCCGCTGACGGACTCTTCCGACATGCCGGTGCGCAGTTCGTGCCGGATCTCGTCGCGCCGCGTCTCGATGTCGGCCACCGCTTCCTTGATGCGCGCCTTGAATTCGCCGGTCTTGGCTTTGATCTCCTCGTCGCTGAGCGTCTTGAAGCGCTCGTACCACGTGTTGATCTCGGCTACGAGCGGCCACACCTTTTTGAGTTCGCGCTCGTTCGAATCGCCGCCGAAAAGCTTCTGGATTAACTTGATCATGTTTCAGTCGTGCCGTGGGGCAGGACCTCCCATTCTGTCAGGGTGTCGGCCGAAACGACAGCCGGCCGCGCCAGAGCGTCAGAAAACAGACGGTGGGAGCCCTTATGGATGCATAAAATCGGGACGTGGCGGACGTGTCAAAAAGCAATCCATTCCGTCGTCCGGTCGTCCGGGGCCGCCATGAGGAAACGCGGTGCCGCCGGGGATCAGGCAAAAACCCTCCCAGGCGCCCCGCGCAGGCTGCTCACGCCGGCTTCTCCCGAACGCGCTCGGGTAGGCAGTTGATCCGTTCAGAACCGGGCTCCGCCGCCTGATTTCATGTGCGCGAAGGTAAACCGCACAAAAAAAGGGCTGCCGGCGTCGTTCGACGCAGCGGCAGCCCTCCCCGGGTACGGGGTGCCGGCCATCCGGCCCTTACTTGGCGTCCAGCTCCAGCTCGAGCAGGATCGTCACCTCCTCGCCCACCACGAAGCCGCCGGCTTCGGTGAGGTTGTCCCACTTCAGGTTGTAGTCGAACCGGTTGATGACGGTCTGGGCTTCGAAGCCGACCTTCTTGGTCTCCATCATCTGGCCGGCGCCGAGGAATTCGGCCTCGAGGACCACTTCCTTCGTCACGTCACGGATCGTGAGATCGCCAACCAGCTCGAACGAGTCCCCCTTGATGTTGCGGACGCCCTTGCTCTTGAACGTCAGCGTGGGGAACTGCTCGGCGTTGAAAAAGTCGTCCGACTTGAGGTGGTTGTCGCGGCGATCGATGCCGGTGCTGATGCTGCCCACCTGGACGGTCGCTTCGGCCTGGATCGTGTTCAGGTCTTCGCCGTCCATCGTCACGCTGGCCGTGTAGTCGGTGAATTCACCCTTGACGTTGCTGATGCCGAGGTGACGCACCTTGAAGCCGATATCCGAATGGGCCTTGTCGGCCGTGTACGTCGTGGCAACCTGGTTGTAGGCCACAAAGCCGGCCATCGGGACCAGCATGACGAAAAGTGCTAGACGTATGTGTTTCAACATATTTTTCGTGTCGTAATTGAGTGGATATGGGGCGAATTGGACGGTAAACAACCGTATTGTGTGTGGTTTAACGCCGATTCGGGTTTTGGTTTCCCACTACAGTTTTTTGTTACGGTTATCTTTTTACATCGAAAAAACCGGGGGTCGACTTCCATGGAGACGCCGCAGGGTGCGTTCTCATTCCATGCAGGATCCCTGCCGGCCGGACGTTGTAGAAAAAAAGCCCGTCTGGATTCTCACTATCGTAACGCCGATCGCATGCCTCAAAAAATGGCCTACCTACGGCAGTTCCGCCGGTTGACCGGGGTCGCGCTCGTGACGGCGTCCCTCGCCCTGGCGGCGCTGCCGGCCGCGGCGCAGAGCCAGCAGAGCGGGTTTTCCTTTCTGCGGATCGAGCCGTCGGCACGCGCCGCGGCGCTGGGCGGCTCCTACGCGGCGGTGTACGGAGACGACATCAACGGGATGTTCTACAACCCGGCCCTGCTGAACGAGGGCGTCGATCGGCAGCTATCGGTCTCCTTTCTGAATCACGTGGGGGATGTGCGGGCCGGCATGGCGGCCTACGGGTTCGAGCTGGGCGGGCTCGGCCAGGCCGGCGTGGGCGTCCGCTTCCTGGGCTGGGGCGACCTCACCGAACGGGATGCCGCCGGCGAAGACCTGGGTTCTTTTCGCGCCTCGGATCTCGCGCTGACGGTCGGGCTGGCGCACCGCTACGACGAGCACCTGCTCGTGGGCGTCAACCTGCACAGCATGTTCTCGCGGGTGGCCGCCTACAACGCCTCCGCGCTGGCGGCGGACATCGGCGTGTTATACCACTCCCTAGATGGCGCCTTCACCGCCAGCGCGTCGGTCAATAACCTGGGCATCACGCTCAACGCGCTGGGGTCGGTGGACGACGAGCTGCCGCTCGATCTGCGCGTCGCGTTTACGCGGAGACTGCGTTATCTCCCGTTATTGTTATCCGTCACGGCCTACGATCTGCACGATGTCGATACCGCCGCCGACGAGGCGAGCACCTTCGGGCAGGTCATGAACCATGTCGCCCTCGGCGGCGAATTTCAGTTCAGCGAAGGGTTCAACCTGCGCGTCGGCTATAACCATCGCCGGCACGAGGCGCTCAAGATCAAGAGCCGGCTCGATTTCGCCGGCTTCGGCTTCGGAGCCGGCATCAAGGTGTCGCGGCTCCGTTTTGACTATGCGTACAGTTCCTGGTCATCCTTCGGCGGGATGCACCTGCTTACGCTGCGCACGGTGATCTGACCGCGGCGCACCGGGAATAGAAACGGCCTCGCGCCGGTCCAATGGCTGCATCGCCATATCGGCCTGCCTAACCTGACCGCCGTCTACCATGAATCACGACCCCGCCATCCGACGCCTTGCCGCCCCGCTGATCCTCGCGCTGCTGTTTTCGGGCGGGCTGCTTGCCGGATGCGCCTCGTTCGGCGCCGAACCCGACGGGGCCGACCGCCGGGTGTCCGAGGGCGAGCCGGTATCCCTGTCGGAAGGCCAGACCGTCCGGCTGCGGGGTTCGGATTTCTGGGTGGAGTTCGTCGAGCGAACGCTGGAGGCCCGGTGCCCCGAAAACGTCGAGTGCTTCTGGGAGGGCGAGGCGGAAGTCGAACTGAAAGCCGGCGCGCCCCAGCACGAGGTGCCGCCATTTCGTATCCGCGGTTTCCTCGCCGGCGGCGATACCACGAACTACGACGTCGATCCGCTGGGCTACCGCATCCGGCTGATCCGCCTCGATCCGTACCCCGTCTACGACCAGCCCGAGCGTGCGCCCATCACGCTCACCCTGGCCATCGAGGTGTTGGACTGATCGGTGCCGTCACATCATCGTTACCGAAAGCGGTCTTTTCAGCATGTTTCGTTTGGGCACTTTGGTAGGGGACTTGCGCATGTAGGAGGGTAGCCCACATTCACACACCACGCATCTCGCTATGGACGTATCTGTCGATCCGGTCAGGGCGCTCGTCGAACGCGCCCGCGACCTGCCGCGTCCCCCCGCACCCCCGTTGCCGGCATTTTTCAAGCGCATCCCGCCGGCCGCGAAACAGCCGACACCGGCGGCACCGACCGAGGACGTGGCGCTGCACGTGCAGGCCGGCCTCGAACCCTATGGCGCGCCGCTCGATCGGAAGCGCGCCGCCCATCTGCTCCGCCGGACCGGCTTCGGCGCCTCGCCGGCGCAAATCCAGGCGCTGACCGGCCTGACGGCGGCGGAGGCGGCCGGCCGTATCCTGGATGAGGCGCTGGACCGTGAAGGCGTGCCCTTCCCCGAACCGCCGGCCTGGGTCGATGAGCCCATTCCCGACCTGGGCGGTCCGCAGGAAATCATCGACGCCTTTATCGAGAGCAACATCGTCTGGCTCGATGAATTGACGAACGGCTGGATGACCCTCTTCCGGACCGTCGGGTTTCGGGAGCGGATGGTGCTCGTGTGGCACAACCATTTCGTGACGCAGGTCGACGACTATTTCCTCGCCACCCACGCGTACCGGTATCTCGCGATGCTGCGCGAGCATGCGCTGGGCGACTTCAAGGCGTTCGTCCGCGCGGTCGGGACCGATCTCTCCATGCTCGCCTACCTGAACGGCGACGACAACCGCGTCGGGGCGCCGAACGAAAACTATGCGCGCGAGCTCCTCGAACTGTTTACCATGGGGCCCCGGGATCGCGACGGGAACGACAACTATACGCAGGACGACATCGTCGAGATCGCCCGGGCGCTCACCGGATGGATCGTCGACTACATCGATAACGTGCCCGTCTTTCTCAATAACCTGCACGACCGGGGCGAAAAGACGATTTTCGGACGGACCGGAAATTTCGGATACGACGATGTGGTGGATATCCTCTTCGAGGAACGCGCCGAGCAGGTGGCCTACTTTGCGTGCGCGAAGCTCTACAAGGCGTTCGTCCACGCCGTTCCGGATCCCGATCTCGTGCAGCAGATGGCCGGCGTGATGCTCGCGAGCGACTTTGCAATCGAGCCGGTGATGCGGGCTCTGCTCGGCAGCGCGCACTTTTTCGACGAGGAGGTGATCGGCGCGCAGCTGTCGAGTCCGCTCGACATGCTCATCGGCATGTACGGCAATGTCGATCTCGTGCCCGACGCCGAGCGGGTGACCCTGCTGCGGTTATTCGCCGGCTTTATCGAGCAGCAGGTGCTCAATCCGCCGAACGTCGCCGGCTGGCCGGGCTATCGCGCGTGGCTCAACACCACCTCGCTCCCCATCCGGTGGCTGATGACCGATTTCCTGCTTTTCGGCGATAACGGTCAGCAACCGCTCGACATCCTCGCGATGGCTGCGCAACTCCCCGAGGCGTCGGACCCGCTCGTTGCCTTCACCCTGCCCGTGGCCCTGGCAGAGCATTTCATGAACGTGCCGGTCGACCGGCTCGATATCGGCTCCGTCACCGAGGCCTTCAGCGGCGATCTGGTCAACAACCCCATCCCGCAGGAGGTGCTCGACGGGCCGGCCTACCGGCAGGATCTCGCCAAGATCTTTCTGGCCGGCGTGCCCTGGTACGAATGGAACCTCGAGGAAGACCTCGCGCCGTGGACGATCCTGTTTTTCATCCGCTTCCTGAGCCAGTTCCCGGAATTTCACCTCACCTGACGCTTCGATCGCCTCCCTTCCAGCCTATCCTGTCCGAATCCTATGTGCGATCATCATGCTACCCGTACTGCGCCGCCACCCGGCAGCGCGCTCGAACACGGCGAGGCGCATTCCCGCGATCATGCCGCGTGGTCCCGCCGCGATTTTCTCACCGGGCTGGGCGCCGCCGTCGGCGGGGCCTTCATGCTGGCCGGCACGCCGGTCCGCGCCTTCGGGACCTCGCCGCTGCTGGCGCAGCTGCGCGCGGCCGAGACCGACCGCGTCCTCGTACTCATCCAGCTCTCGGGGGGGAACGACGGACTGAACACCGTCGTGCCCTACGAAAACGACATCTATTATCGCGAGCGACCCGGCATCGCCATCGCCAAAGCGTCGGCGCAAGCCCTGGCCGTGGGGCAGGATATGGGGCTGCACCCGTCGCTGGCCGCCTTCGAACCCTACTATGTCGACGGTCGGTTCGCCATCGTGCAGAATGTGGGGTATCCCTCGCCGAACCTCTCGCATTTCAGGTCGACCGACATCTGGATGTCGGCCACCGGCGCCGATACGATCGCGCCCACCGGCTGGGTAGGGCGCTACCTCGACCGCGAGTTTCCCGGTTTCGACGAGACGCCGACCGACTACCCCCTGGCGGTGCAGATCGGGGGACTTTCGTCGCTGATGTTCCAGGGGCCGGCGGGCAATATGGGGATGTCGCTGGTGAGTCCCGACTTTTTCGACCGGCTGGCGGAGGATGGCAAGCTGTACGAAACGACGGGGCTTCCGCCGACCCGCTACGGCGCCGAGATGGCCTATGTGCGCACGGTCGCGAACGACTCGTTCGTGTACGCCAGCGCGGTACAGAGCGCCTCGGCGGCCGGCGTAAACGACATCGAGTATCCCCGGAACGGGCTCGCCAACAACCTCTCGATCGTCGCCCGGCTCATCAAGGGGAATCTCGGCGCCCGGGTATACCACGTCTCGATCGGCGGCTTCGACACCCATGCGGATCAGCCGGGGCAGCACGCCCAGCTGCTCAGCGCCCTGGCCACGAGCGTCGACGCCTTTTTGCAGGATATCGCGGCCGCCGGCATGGAAGAGCGTGTGCTGGCCATGACGTTCTCCGAGTTCGGCCGCCGGGTGGGACAGAACGGGTCGGGCGGCACCGACCACGGCACGGCGGCGCCGCTGTTCATCGCCGGCAACGGCGTCAACGGCGGGCTGTTCGGCAACGCGCCCGATCTGGTCAACCTCGACAGCGCCGGCAACCTCGTCTACGAGCACGACTTCCGGACCGTCTACGCCACGCTGCTGCAGGACTGGTTCGGCCTCGATCCGTGGGTCGTGGGGGATGTCCTCTTCGGTCACGCCTACGAGCCGCTCGCGCTCATCGCCGACCCGGCGAGCCCCGTGGCCGTCGAACGCGGACCGCTGCCCGCGTCGTTCCGGCTGGAGCAGAACTACCCGAATCCCTTCAATCCGCAAACCACCATCGGATTTGCGCTGGAGCGCGCGGAGGCCGTGCGGTTGACGGTTTATGACGTGCGCGGCCGGCGGGTGCAGACGCTGGTGGATGGCCCGATGCCGGCGGGGGCGCATCGCATCGCGTTCGATGCGGGGCGGTTGCCGAGCGGGATGTACCTCTACCAGTTGGAAACGGCGGCCGGCGTCGAGACCCGGCAGATGGCCCTCGTTCGCTGATACAGGTTTGACCCACAACATAAAAGGCGAGGCCGGCGTCAAGCCGACCTCGCCTTTTTACGTTCCTTCACCGCAGGACGGTTTACTTCGAGAGCACCATCGTCTGCGTGAACGTACCGGCCGGCGTGCTCAGCCGATACAGGTAGGTGCCGCTCGGCAGGTTGCCGGCGTCGAATCCGGCATCGTAACGGCCGGCTTCGAGGACGCGGTCCACGAGCACCTGGACTTCACGACCCAGCATGTCGTACACCGAGAGGCGAACGTGCGCGGCTTCCTTCACCGCAAAGGTGATGGTCGTGGTCGGGTTGAACGGGTTCGGGTAGTTGCCTTCGAGGCCGAAGCTCGTGGGCGCTTCGGAGGCGACGAAGAGCGGCGCGTCGGTCGCGGCGCCAAACGAGGCGCTGGTCGTATCGCCGCAATGGCCCGGGCCAATCAGGCCGTTGTTGTAGTCATCGAGCGTGCTCGAGAGCGGCTCGCCGCCGTTCCAGTTCTTGATGCCGTTGCCGATCGG
The DNA here is from genome assembly GCA_041391505.1 of Rhodothermales bacterium. Lineage (NCBI taxonomy): Bacteria > Pseudomonadati > Rhodothermota > Rhodothermia > Rhodothermales > Rhodothermales bacterium. The sequence continues at coordinate 7,166 of JAWKNW010000038.1, read as the reverse complement.
GCCGTTGGCTATGAGCCAGGCGTCGGCCGCCGTGATGGTGGAGGCGATGTCGGTGTCGTCGGCGCTGTTGGCGACGTTCAGTTTGGCCGCGATCAACTGGTGCGCGAGGATGATCGTCTTGTCACCCTTCGGCGAGGCGTTGAGGATGCCGAGCAGCGCGCTCTTCGCGTAGACGGTGTTGCCGAGCGTCAGCTGGTCGACGGGCCACGCTTCTTCGTGCGTCTTCCAGTAGCCCAGGGTGAACGAGCACCCACCGCCGGGCGGCGGGGGAGGCGGCGGGAGGAACACGAGGTTGTCCAGACCGCCGGATCCTTTATGGGTCATGACGAGCTTGACGACGCCGGCCGTACCCGTTCCCGGAGCCCCGGCGTCGGTGTACAGCGTGGCGACGCCGTTGTCGCCGGTAGCCGGCGAAGAGTACATGCCGAGCATCACCCCGCCCTCGCCGAGCAGTTCGATGTTCTGGGACTCGTTGCTCTCGCGGTCGATGATCGTGAACTTGAAGAGCGTCACCGCTTCGGGAAACTCGATCGTGATCGTCGTGGCCGACGTCTCGTCATCGGGATTGGTCACGCCGGGCAGGCCGGGCTGGATCTCGACGATTTCGCTCGGGCGCTCATGCACGATGAGGATGTTGCCGAGCGCCGTATCGTTCTGGTACGCGCCGGGGCCGCCGCCGATGCCGAGGCCCGGGCCGCCGAACGCCGTGTTGGGCGATCCGAGGTCACGGTCGCCGCCCGAGCAGCCTCCGACACAGTTGGAGTCGAAAATGACCGCCGAGTTGACGGCCGGGCTGTTCTGGAGGTTGGAGCCGACGACGGTCACCGGACCGTAGCCGCCGTCCGCGAACACACTGCCGACGACCTGGCCTTTGACGAGGCCCTCGAAGTCGATGGTTTGCTGGGCCTGTGCCGAGCCGAACGCCAGCAGGGCGATCAGGGTCAGCATGCAGCCACGCAGGTTTTGCTTGCGACTGATGTTTGGTTTCATCTAGAAATACCCCAGGTAGTGGATGGAGAGTGTTGGGCTGCACGCTCCATCCAACGTAGGGATCTTTCTTTCGCTCGAGCTGGCTGTTATGTATCGTTCGACATGCGCTGGCGGCGCATTCGCATGCGCTTCATATCCCCTGCATGGACGCAGTTTTCACGGAAATGCCTGCAGAAAGAGGATAGATCGGCTCAGGATTCCGAGCGAATCCCGCGAAACGTGCAGGTCGTCGCGCCGGCATAGTCGCACCGTCCCCGCATGTTGCCGTCCTCGACGGTGCCGGAGTAGGTGATCGTCTGGCCGGCGCTCGTCACCTGGAAGGTGAACTCATTGACGCGGACGCTCCCCTTGACGGAAGCGCTTCCGAGGAGGCCCTGGTAGGTGCCTTCGAGCGCCTCTCCGTGCTGCTCCAGTTGAAGATAGGCGGAGCCGCTGCTCGCGTCGAGAAGAACTTGCATGTGCCAGGCGCCTTCTACACGCTCGGCGAACAACGAAGGCGCCAGGGTGGTGAGCGTGAGGGCGCCGACCAGCATCAGGGATCGGATGGCCGAATACATCATGATCGCGGGGGTAATGGGTGTTGGTTGCTGCAAAAGAACGGCGCCCGGGAACGCGGACGCGCGGTCAGGGGGAGTACACGGGCGGACGATCGATCCCCCTATACGGATCCCCCCTACTTACGTGGCGAGCCGGCGTCTGGACCTCGCGGCTGCCGGCGTGTGGCGGTGGTGGAAAGCCGGGTGCACGCGCCGGCCAGGGCGCGGCAACAAACCGGTGATGGAAACCTCCATCTCTCCGGTAATCGTCCGTCAGGGCGCCGACTTTCGGGGATAGTATGAAAAGCGTGGGAAAGATCAAAAAAGGAGGTCTTTTTTCGTTACAACCTCTTTCTTTTCAGGGATCCTACGCCAGCACGGTACGTCCTACCGTCTCTATAACAGAGCGCCCCCGAGGCGCATCGCACCGTTCCATCTTGATCCCGTACGACCTCTATTCCGTACGACACTGTATCATGGAAGGAAAGATCAAATTCGGCGACCGCGTACGTGTGCACCTGTACAATAAGCAGGGGCAGTTGCTGGGCGCTATCGAAGGGGTTGCGAGCGATTTCGCTCCCAACACAGAAGTGGCGCCGGGCATCAAGAAAAATCTCATCTGGGTCACGCAAATCAAGGACTACCAGCGTCCGGACGACATGGGCGAGCCGCAACCGGCCGACGAGGGCTGGTTCGCGGACACCGACGTCGAAAAAATGGAAGACGCCGGCGGCCAGCAAACCATGCGCATCTTCTCCAACTGATTACGCCTCAACTCACTCTTACCGCCTCTTCGGGCCTACAATCACGTGTCAGTACCCGTTTCCAACTCCGGCGACGATAAAGCGCCCGCGACGAACTTTATCCGTGGCATCATCAACGAGGACCTTCGCACCGGGAAAAACGGCGACCGGGTCGTAACGCGCTTCCCCCCGGAGCCGAACGGCTATCTGCATATCGGCCACGCCAGCTCGATCTGTCTCAACTTCGGCATCGCCCGGGATTACCCCGGCGCCGTCTGCCACCTCCGTTTCGACGACACCAATCCCGAGACCGAGGAGATCGAATACGTGGAGTCGATCCAGAACGATGTGCACTGGCTCGGCTTCGACTGGAAGGACAAACTCTTTTTTGCATCGGACTATTTCGAGCAGCTCTATGGCTTCGCGGTGATGCTGATCGAGGCCGGCAAGGCCTACGTCGATAGCCTGACCGAGGAAGAGATGCGCGCGCGTCGCGGCACGGTCAACGAACCCGGCACCAACAGCCCGCATCGCGACCGGTCGGTGGCGGAGAACCTGGACCTGTTCGCGCGCATGCGCGCCGGCGCGTTCCCGGATGGGGCGCACACGCTCCGCGCGAAGATCGACATGGCCTCGCCGAACATGCTCCTGCGCGACCCGGTGCTCTACCGCATCAAACACGCGCATCACTACCGGACGGGCGACGCCTGGTGCATCTACCCGCTCTACGACTTCGCGCATCCGCTGTCCGACGCGATCGAAGGCGTCACGCACTCGATCTGCACGCTCGAATTCGAGGTGCACCGGCCGCTGTACGACTGGCTCGTCGAAAACGTGCCGATCGCCTGGGATCCGCGTCCGCGGCAGCACGAGTTCGCCCGGCGCAACCTGAACTACACCGTCACCAGCAAACGCAAGCTGTTGCGTCTGGTGAACGAAGGGTATGTCGACGGGTGGGACGATCCCCGGATGCCGACCATCGCCGGGTTGCGCCGGCGCGGCTACACGGCGGAGTCCATCCAGGCCTTTTGCGACCGCATCGGCATCTCCCGGGCGACCGGCGAAGACGACATCGCGCTCCTCGAATACAGCATCCGGGACGACCTGAACCACAAGGCGCCCCGTGTGATGGCGGTGCTCGATCCGTTGAAAGTCGTGATCACCAATTTCCCGGAGGGGAAGGTAGAGGAGCACGAGGCCTCGTACTGGCCGCACGACGTGCCGAAGGAAGGCTCCCGGATGGTGCCGTTTTCGCGGGAGCTGTTTATCGAGCGGGAGGATTTCATGGAGAACCCGCCCCGCAAATTCCACCGGCTTTCGCCGGGCTCCGAAGTGCGGCTGCGGTACGCCTACATCATCCGCTGCACGGACGTGGTCAAGGATGCAGCCGGCAACATCCTCGAAGTGCATTGCACCTACGACCCGGATACGAAGAGCGGCGGTTCGGGGGAAAACCGGAAGGTGAAGGGGACCATCCACTGGGTGTCCGCCGCGCAGGCCGTGCCGGCGGAGGTGCGCCTGTACGATCGCCTGTTCTCGAGGCCGGACCCCGAAGGGGACGAAGGCAAGACGTTTCTGGATAACCTCAATCCCACCTCGCGCGTGGTGCTGACCGGTGCGCTCGTCGAGCCCGGCCTGGCCGGCGCGAAGCCGGCCGATCGCTTTCAGTTCGAGCGGCAGGGCTATTTCGTGGTCGATCCGGACACCTCGGCGGGCCGGCTGGTGTTCAACCGGATCGTGACGCTACGCGATACGTGGGCCAAGATCAGCGAGAAAGAGACGCCGGCTGCGGAAGGGAAGGCGGCTGAAAAGAAAGCGCCCGCCGAAGTCGTGGCGGCGCGGACGCGCGCCGACGTCACCCAGAATCTGAACGCCGAGGCGACGACGGCGCTGCATCGATACATCGACGAACTGGGCCTCGACCTGTCGGAAGCGGAGGCGCTCGTAGCGGACTCCGATCTGGCCGGGCTCTTCGAGGCCACGCTGGCGCTCGGGCACGCGCCGAAAGCGGTGGCGGCGTGGGTCGTGCACGTGCTACCCGGCGCGCTGGCCGGAAAGTCCTGGTCGGATGCCGCACCGGCTGCCGGGGCCATCGGTGAATTGATCGATCTGATCGAGGATGGCACGCTGTCGACGCGTATCGCGAAAGATGTCTTCGGCGACATGGTGGCGACGGGTAAACGCGCCGGCGAAATCGTCGAGACACGCGGTCTGCGCCAGGTCAGCGATTCCGGCGCCCTCGCACCCATCGTTACCTCGCTGATGGATCGCTTTCCGGACAAAGTCGCCCAGTATAAGGACGGCAAGACCGGTCTGATCGGCTTCTTTGTCGGCGAAGTGATGAAAGAGACGAAAGGCCAGGCGAATCCGCAGGTGGTCAAAGACCTCCTCGCCGAACATCTCGGGTGAAACGGTTCGAGGTTTGAAGTTCAAGGATCAAGGAGATCCCCTTTCCTCGTACCTTGAACTTCGACCATTGATCAGCCACCGTGACCCGAGGGCTACCGATTCACGGCGATATAGTCGTCGATGAAGTTCGTGACGGAGGTCACGGCCGTGTCGCCGATCAGTTCGAGTGTGTCGTACGAAACGACGCCAACGAGTCCGGTATCCCAGGTCGAGGCGACGGCAGCGATGCGCTGCTCAGCGAGCTGCACCTGCTGGAAAAACTGCGTGTTGACGGCGAAGGGGACGATGCCCTCGCCGGCGTCCAGCATGTTGATGTGCACGTAGAGGTTGGGGACGCGCTCGCCCTCTACCATCTCGGTCGCCTCGATGATGTGGAGGCCGGCAGCCGTCAGGCGCTCCGCGACGCGGCGCCGGATCGTGGCGACGTCCAGCAGCGGCTCCTGGGTCAGGCCACGTGTGCCTTCGACGTCGACCGTGAGGTAGAAGCCCTGGATGTCCTGCAAGGTCTGGCGTGCCCGTTCGACGGCCGGCTGGGCCTGGGCGCACTGGGCCGTGATCAGGAGGAGCAAAGCGATGAGGAGTGTTCGTAGGTGCGGCATGATCGTGTCGGTTTTCTCTTAGAGATCCACAAACCTCCCGCAGGTTGCCGTCAGTGCCCCACGGCACGCCCGTCGAAGGAGCGGGAGTCGGCGGCGCCGTAGATCATTTCCTCCTTGTAGTCGATGTACACGCCCATGACGCGGCCCATGTCCGAACGCTCCACCACGGAGTGCCCCATAGCTTCGTAGAGCGCGCGCGTGTCCGGGGAGATGCCCCAGCGTTCGAAGATCGTCTCGTCCGGCAGCCACTGATGGTGGATGCGTGAGGCCTCGATCGCCTGCCCGACGTCCATGCCGTGGTCGATGACGTTCAGGACGACCTGGAGCACGGTGTTGATGATGGTCCGCCCTCCGGGCGTCCCGATGACGAGGACGGGTTTGCCGTCTTTCGCCACGATGGTCGGCGTCATGCTGGAGAGCATACGTTTGCCGGGCGCGACGAGGTTGGGCGGAGTGCCGATCTGACCGGTCGCGGTCGTCTTGCCCGGCACGGGGTTGAAGTCGCCCATTTCGTTGTTCAGCAAAAAGCCGGCGCCGTCGACCACCATCGACGACCCATAGCTGTATTCGAGCGTGTAGGTCAGCGACACCGCGTTGCCGGCGGCGTCGACGATGGATACGTGGGTGGTTTCTTCGCTCTCGTAGGCCTCGTTGAACAGGTCGGGGTCGCTGACGGAAGCGGTCGTCAGGCTGATCGATTGGCGCAGTTCGTCGGCGTAGGCCTTCGAGGTCAGGCGGTCGATGGGCATGTCGGGGTTAAACGCGGGGTCGCCGATGTACCGGGCCCGGTCGGCGTAGGCGCGCCGCATCGCTTCCGTGAGCACATGCAGGTATTGCGCCGAGTTATGGCCCATGGCCTTGAGGTCGTATCCCTCGAGGATATTGAGCATTTCGACGATCGCGACGCCGCCCGAGCTCGGGGGCGCCATCGCATACACGTCATAACCGCGGTAGGTGCCGTGGATGAGCGGCTGTTCGACAGCCTGGTACGCGGCGAGGTCGGCTTCCGTGATGAGCCCGTCGTTGGCGCGCATGAAGTCGGCGATCAGTCTGGCCGTCTTGCCCTTGTAGAAACCGTCGCGACCCTGGTCGCGGATGCGTTTGAGGCTTTCGGCCAGGTTGGGCTGTTTGAAGGTTTCGCCCGGTTCGTAGAGCTGGTTGCCCGGTTTGAGGAAGGCTCGGGTGGTGGACGGGTACAGGTCGGGCCGTTTCTGCAGGCCCTTCAGGAAGCCCTGCATCGCCCACGTCGAGGGGAAGCCGTCTTCCGCGAGCCGTACCGCCGGCTCCACGAGTTGCCGCCACGGCATCGAACCGAGCCGCTTGTGGGCCATCTCCAGCCCGGCGACCGTGCCCGGCACCCCGATCGCCAGGGCTCCTTCGTGGTTGCTGTTGTTACGGATATTTCCCCGGCTATCGAGATACATGGTCTCGGTGGCCGCAGCGGGCGCTTTCTCCCGGAAGTTGAAGGAGGTGGTCGTGCCGTCCGCGCCGTGGTAGACGATGAAACCGCCGCCGCCGATGTTGCCGGCCGACGGCAGCGTGACGGACAGCGCGAAGGCGGTGGCGACGGCCGCGTCGATGGCGTTGCCTCCCTGTTGGAGGATTTCATTCCCCACCTCGGAGGCGAGGTAATGGCTGCTGGTGACCATGCCCTTGCGCGCCGGCGCCGGCGTGCGCCCCGTTTGCGCGGTCACAGAGGTCGGAACGACCCATAGCAGGGCCAGAACGAACGATAGAAGGCGAATTTTCATCACGGCACGAAAGGACTGGTTGATTGCCGGCCGCAATGTACGCAATCCATCACACTTCGTCTCCAGGTCCCGCCTCAATTCGTGTGGGATGGGGGATGGGGGATCAGGCGTGTTAACAAAAATAGCAGGGCGTCCTTT
>JAWKNW010000037.1 GCA_041391505.1 Rhodothermales bacterium | reverse complement strand
CCACCCCAGTTCCATCCGCCAGGCGCCGTCCGCCTCGACGGCCGGAACGTACGCCCCCGGCACCGCGCTATGCTCGGTGATCAGCCGGTCCGTTTCGTCGTGGCGGCGGACCTGGATGCGCAACGCGGGATCGATATTGCGTTCGCCTTCGATGAACGTGCGTCCCTGGAGCCGAAACTGCGGCGTCCCCCCGGCGACGACAAAGGGGAAGGAGGCCGGCTCGTCATCCCAGCGGGTGTAGGCGCCCGGCACCGCGCCGGCGGAGGAGACCAGCAGGAGGTCGCGCACGGCTTCTTCGTGCGGCATGTCGTGATCGCGGGTCCAGCTGTCGGCGTATTCGCGGTGGGTAAAAAAGAGGCCTCCCTCGATAAGCTCCGCCGTATCGAACGAACGGGCTCCGTTCCGGACAAAGGGGGCGAGGTCGAGGCGGACGGGCTCGCTCGACGTGTTGCGCAGCGCGAGATCCCACACGGCCTCGCGCGACGTGCGAACGAGAAACGTGGCGTCGACACGCACCGCCTCCGTCGACCAGTAGCTGTAGGCGACGAGGTCGGGATACGTTTCAGCGATAATCGCCCCGCCGGCAAGGTCCCGCAACAGATACCGTTCTTGTCCATCCACCCGGAGATAGAGCCCGAGGTCGCCGGCGGTGTCCGTCGTAAAGTCCAGCCCCCGATCGGGTCGATAAAAAAGCCAGGCATACCCTTCGTCCAGCAGGAACGATGACCGGTCCCTGTGGGCCGCATACGTGGCGTAGACCGGATCGCCGGCGCCGGCGTCCAGCGGCTCGAAGGCAGGGCGCGTACAGCCGGCGAGCGCGACGATCGACAGAGCGAGCAGACGTGGCATGGGCAGGGGATCGGTCACTTCGGCGCGCGGGCCACGAGGGCGGCGTACCGCCGGTCGGCGCGCAGGGGTTCGAGCAGCGGTTCGGTGTCGATGCGCTCCCGGGTGACCTGCTGGCCGTCGATGGCGCACGTGAGGGCGTCGATGGCGTCATCGGCCCGGCCCAGCTGCGCCTCGGAGAGGGCGAGCCAGAAACAGGCGCCCCCGTCCGGACGCATCGCGCGGGCGACCCGGAGGAGACCGGCAGCGCGCTCGAAATCGCCGGCCGCCATGTAGTCGCGCGGTTCGTAGAAGGCTACCGAGCCGTACGTCGTGGCCAGCATGCGCCGGGCGCCGGCGGCGAGATCGGGGTGGCGCGCGTCTTCGGCTTCTTCCTGGAGCCGCGGGATCTGCAGCCGCGCGAGGGCGAGACGGGTACGCGGCAGCCGCGTCGCCGTGCGGTATTCATCCAGAAACTGGATCACGACGTTGCTGTACGCCCAGATGCGCTGGGTGATGGAGGCATCCATGTCGATCGCGGCGCGAGCCGCCGGGTCGCTCTCGAGCGCGGCGATCCGGTCGCGAACGAACGAGATATCGCCGCGTCCTTCAAAGTCGGCGGCGACTTCGCGATAGCGCCGGATCGCCTCGACGTAGCGCCCTGCTTCGTCGAGCCGGCGGGCCTCGGCGATGTGCGCTACCCGGAGCGAATCGATCCAGGGCGCGTCGTAGCGCGCCATGCCGGTGCGCATCGCCTGGTACTGCATCCAGGTCATCGCTTCGTCGGCGAGCGCGGCGGGCAGCCAGGCATGATCTCCCGGGAAGGTGACGAAGCGATGCGGCACGCGCGTCGTATCGAGCGCGCGGTCGCGCAGCCGGGCGGCGTCGTAGTTGAAGTCGCCCAGCGCGGCGGCATTAAAATACGCCGGCGGCCGCGTCATCCCCAGCGCGTCGCCGACCGAGGCGCTCGTGACGGGCAGCCCGTCGCCCGAGTTGACGATGCCGGCGAGATGACCATCCAGAAACGACGCCGCGAACCACGCATAATGGGCCGTGCCGGAAAACCCGGCGATGTAAAAGCGCCGCGTGTCCACGGAGAACCGGATCTGTGCGTCTTGCACCATGGCATTGAGCGCCCTGCCATTGACGGCCCAGGCCGAGTCCGCATCGCTCAGCGTCTGATGGGAGCTGAGGAGCACGTAGCCATAACGCTCGGCCGATGCCCGAAACCGCTCGATCGGGACGAGCGCGCGTCCCCGGGGATCCATCAGAAAGAGGATGGGGAAAACCCGATCCGTCCGGTAGCCGGCAGGCAGGTAGACGGCGTAGCGCTGGGTTGTATCCGATGCGGCGCGGACCTGCTCAACCGGTTCGCCCAGCGGCAGATAGAGCGTATCCGCCGGCTGCGCCCGCGCGGCGAGGCAGCAAACGAGGGAAAGGACGGTGAGGAGCGTGGTGCGCATGCGTGTGCGAGGAAAGAGCCGACGGCCTAGAGACCGCGGACGAGAATCGTCCCGTTGACGACATCCAGGGCGATCTGAATCCCGCCGCCGCCGAGGCGTCCGGTCATCGAGCGCGTCGTGCCCTCGAAATCGTCCAACTGGAGGTTGGTCAGGCCGATCGACCCATTGACGACGTGGGCCTCGAAATCCGCCGACGTGGAGGCGGGGATGCCGAGCAGGATCTGCCCGTTCACCACGCTGAGATCCAGCGGACGCGCCGGCTTGACGGACGTTTCAACGTCGAGCGTGCCATTGACGAGCGACATCGCCACCTCGCCCTGGAGGCCGCTCGCCTGCACGTCGCCGTTCACATGCTCGAACGTGAGCGCCATCGCCGCCGGCATCACGATCCGGTAGTCGACCGTATAGTCGCGTCCCCCGCTGCGATCCGGCTGATCGGTGGCGAGCGTCGCCTGGTCGTTGAGCTGGCGCAGACTGACGGTGAGGTCGTGCAGGTGTCGCTCGGCGTCTTCCTGGCTGTCCGACCCGACGCGGCGCTCCCCGGTTGCGACGATCGAGTCGGCCGTGGCGGAGCCCACGATGGTGATCTCGCCATTGATCGCCGCGACGCGCAGGGCGGCAATGCCGTCGGCGCTCAGGGTGAGCCGGAAGGGCTCCGCGGCGATGAAGTCGGTATTGCCGACCGGGTCGACGCCGGCAAAATCACATCCGCCCGTTAGCAGCAACAGGACTGCAATGAGCGCGCGTCCTCCGTTTCGCATCCGTGTCATGATACCGCCTCATGGGTTCGTTTGGCAGACAGATCATTCCGTCGTACGCAACGCCGGCGGCGGAGATACGGTTACCCTGTAGGGCGAAGGATGAACGTGGTGCGGGAGATGCCGGCATCAGTCGCCGGCGATCTCCACCTGTTCGCTGGGCTTGTACCCGATCCGGTGTGCGAGGGCCACCACGTGGTGTCCTTCCGGCACGACAATGGGTTTCACATACACGTCCCAGCGCTTGCCGGGGGCCTCGTCGGCCGCGAGCAGCTGGTACCCGATGTTGGCGCCTTCGGTCGCGCTGCGGAGCGTCAGCTGCGTGCCGGCCCACTGTCCTGCCGGCGCCGCCGTCTCGGGCTGCACGCCGCCCGGCCAGATCGACTCCACGAAATCAATCTCGGGCACGAGCCCGAGGTCGTGGATTTCGCTCATCCACCGGTCGCACTCGGCCCGGAGTTCGGCCAGCTTGTCGGCATAAGCCGGGTCGCCGGCGAGGTTATGCAGTTCGAACGGGTCCGTCTCCGTGTCGAAGAGTTCTTCCGGGTCCTTCGTGGTCCTGAACCACTGGGCCTGGTATTCGTTCAGCTCGCCGGCGTCGCGCATGCGGAGCAGCTCCTTCATGATCCCCATCTGCTCGCGGTAGGCGACCGGCAGGTAGTAGGGTTTCTCCGGCTGGAAATTGCGCAGGTATTTGAACCGGTGATCCCGCACGGCGCGGATCATGTCGTACTGTTCGTCGAACCGGTCCGCCGCGCCATGGACATACGTGCGCGGCGGCTCGGTGGCATACGGTCCCTCGAACGCCTGGCCGTCCTCGTAGGACGGCGGTTCGATGCCGGCCATCGACAGCAGCGTCGGCTTGAAGTCGATAAAGCTGATGAGCCGGTCGTCCACCTCGCCGGCGCGCCACTGGTTCGGGTAGCGAATGATCAGGGGCAGGCGCATGCCGGAATCGTAGAGCAGGCGCTTCTGGCGCGGCAGCGGGCCGCCGTGATCCGCATACCAGACGACGATGGTGCTGTCCAGCAGGCCGTCCGCCTCGAGCTGTTTCAGGACTTCGCCCACCTGGAAGTCCATCGTTTTGATGTTGGAATACACCTGACGGATGTCGCGCAGCCCCGCCTCGGTCGACGGCAGATAGGGCGGTACCGGAACGTCGAGGTCGGCATCCACCCAGAGGGAGTCGCGCTGTCGCGCCCAGACCTGCGATTCGTGGGTGACCCCGAAATTGAAGATGGCGAAAAACGGCTGCCCGGGCTTGCGGTCGCGCCAGTGCGCCCGGTTGCTGCTCTCGTCCCAGGCCGTAACCGGAGCTTTGAACTGATAGTCCTCCTTGGCATTGTTGGTCGTGTAGTACCCGGCTTCCCGCAGGTACTGGCTGTGCATTTTCACCTCCGCCGGCGGGACCGCCTCATAGGGAATCAGCCCGGGCGGGAACCACCGTGGATCCCCACCGGTGCGCATGTGCATCGCGCCGATGTGATTCTGGTACATGCCCGTCGCGATGGCGGCGCGGCTGGGCGCGCATACCCCCGACGGGGAGAATACGTGGGTATAGCGAACACCCTCCGCGGCGAGCCGGCTCAGCGTGGGAGTGACGACCGTCGAGTCTCCGAAGGGGGGGATGATCGGACTGAGGTCTTCGGCCACCAGCCACAGAATATTGGGACGAAACGCGAGCTGCTGTACGGGATGCGTGGCGGCTGACTCGGGGGTATGCGTGGCGCAACCGGCGGAAAAAACCAGCGCCGCGAGCAGCACCATACGGAATGATCGAAGCATGAAAGAGACGGGTGGATCACATGTAGGGGCGACGAACAGACCGCACGTTACGCAATACGGCCCGATTCCGCAACGTCGACTCCGTTTTCCGAACGCCCGCCGCGGCAGGACCCCACAAAAAAAGCCCGGGGGACCACCCGGGCTTCTTGTTCGCGAAGGTCTCAGCACTTCCTCAGGCAAAGGATGACGCGCAAGGCGCTGTCAGATTTCTTTTATGCTCGGAAGGGGCTCCTGTGCGAACACAATAAGTATATTCGATTGTTAAGATCATGTAAAGACGCCAGGGGCGTTTTGTCCGTCTCGTTACAGGAAGTTCATGGAGATCGGCCTGAATCGCACAAAAAAAGGCTCGACCTCGGCAAGCGAGATCGAGCCTCCAAAAGCTGTCCGGGAGCCCGGTTAGCTGTCGCTAGCAGGCCGCACCAGAGGCTCCCTTCTGCATGTCAGACATAGGATCACCTCCGTATAGCAGGGCACAGAAAAACGCGTCCATTGCCGCCCCGTTATGCAACCGACGCCGCGGGAATGTACCTGTGGTACGCAGCGGGTTACGACGCCGGCGATGGCGGGTTCCTTCAACCTGCACCGATCCTTTTCAGGCGTCCGATCGGGCTCGGACGCCACGCGGGGGAGGCTTCAACCGGAGACTCCCGGGCTACAACTTCGCGTGATCCATGGGGATGTAGATCTGGGTGATCAGCTCCTCCTGCGGCGTGGTCTGCGGATCGTTGAGGTATTCTTCCCATACGGGCATGTAGCGCGCCCATGCGCCCTGGGACTCGAGCAGGCCGGCGCCGGCCATCCAGGAGGAGATGGCCTCATAGGTTTTGCGGAGGTCTCTGTACGACCCTTTGTGCGTGAAGCGCAGGGCCTTGCCGCCGGGTAGCCGGTCGACCTTGATGTCGCGTTCGCCCTCCAGCGGCCCGTCGGGCGCGGCCACCGGGAAGGCCACGACGAACTGGGTCTCGCGCTGATCGAACGATTTGTACAAGGCGCGAGGCGGCCCGAGGTGCGTGAGGCGATTCTCTTCGACGTACGCGGTGAGCGCGCCGAAGGCTGCGCCCATCGTACGGGTCAGCACCGAGGGTGCGGTCGGACTGTGGCTCGGAAGCTGGGCGGCCATCACGGGCGGGACTTCGACTTCCTGCGGTTCGAGTTGAGGCATGGCGTTCATGGTCGTTCGGCGTTTGTGATCGAGTGGCACCTTTCTCGAATCACGTCGATCCGGCCCTTGCATGCTACCCGGCCGATTCCGCGCACCCCTGTGCGTGAAAACCGTACACGATGTGTCCCTCGCCCCACGAGCCAGCGCATCAGGCCGGCCGCGCCCGGTGCGTGCCCATCCAGGCCAGCCCCCCCAGACACACCGCGACAAACCCCCACGCGGCATAGACAAGCAGCGGCACGGCGGCATACCGTATCGCGATGCCGGCCAGTGCCCACGCCACGACGAGGGGAAATACGAACGCCGAGCGGCGGACCAGCATCGCCAGCGCCAGCGCCGTGGCGACGGCCATCATGATGACGCTCCAGAACGCGCCGCCGTCCCATCCGAGATAGCGGAGCAGCTGCGACGTATTGGCGATGGTGGCGACGGACACCCAGGCCAGATACACCTGAAACGGCAGGGCGACCAGCCACCGGGCGATCGGGCCTTCGGCCTGGCCGGAGACGTTGATCTCGATCCAGAGCAGCGACAGCAAGAGGCCGAGCATCACCACCCACGCGAGCACGAACTGGCCGTACGAAAATGCCACCAGCCAGGCCATGTTCAGCGCGCCGTTGATCAGCCAGCTCGTCCCCACGCGGCCGACGGAAGGATCGGAGCGGCCGGCGGGCGTGGCCTGATACACGACAAACCCTGTCAGCAGCAGATAAATCAGACCCCAGATGGAAAACACATAACCTGCCGGCAAAAAATACGTCGGATAGTCGACCGCGATATCGCCGATCGACCGGCCGCTCAACGCGCCCGAGCCGGCCATGCCGTTGACCACCAGCACGAGGACCAGCATCAACCCGTTCAGTATCGCACGCCCTGTTGTCTGTCTACGCATCCTTTTTTCGTCTTGAACTCGTGACGCCTCCTTCTAAAACCCGCCATCTTTTTATGGCGGCCGATGTCAGCCCGTTTGTATACTTATCTTACCGAAACGCCCCATCGCCATGCAACTGTTTATCCGTGTACTGAAAGGCTGCTGCCTCCTCATGGTGCTGTTCGCCATCTTCCTGATCATCATCATGCCTAACTTTTTCCGGTTGCTGGCCGAAGTCATCCTCGAACTGAACAGCCGCTGATTCCATCCCCTAGCTACGTATGAGCGTCGTCGCCTGCAGAATCCTTGAAAGTGGAGGGTACGAAATTGCCTCCGATTCCATCTCCGTCCGCGGTTTCACCCAGACCAAAAGCGACAACTCCAAATTCTCCAAGCTCTTCGAGGAGAACGGGCTCGTGATCGGCGGCGTGGGGTCGGCCAAGGAGATCGCCCTCATGCAGCTCTATTGCCGCACGCACAAGCCGTCCGCGGCCGACGAGTCGGCTTTTCTCGAATTCATCTCGGAGTTTGTCTCGTGGAAAAAGGACAAAACCAACGAGAACGGGATCGATAACGTCTACCTGATGGGCTTCAACGGCAAGGTATTTCACATCGAGGGCTGGCTTATCGAAGAGATCACCACCTACGAGGCGATCGGCGCCGGCATGAGCTTCGCTCTCGCCGCCCTCTTCCTCGGTAAAACCCCGAAAGAGGCCGTCGAGGTCGCCATCGAGCTTTCGATCTATTGCGAAGGCCCGATCAACGTGATCAGCAAACCCGGTCCGGACAACGGCAAAAAAAAGAAGGCCGCAAAGTAGACGCTCGATCGCGCAGCGGAGCGGGCTTTGCCCGCATCCCGCCTCCTCACGGCCGGATCAACCCGGAGGGATAGACCACCACGCTCTCATGCCCGTTGCGGCCGACGGCGGCGACGCCGAACAGGTAGTTGTCGATGACGACGTTTTCGAGGGTGAAGGTGGTGGCCGGCTCGACAAAGCGGCTGTACTGCCACTGGGGCGCCGTGGTGTCGCGCCAGTAGATGCGGTAGCCGGCGAGGTCGGGGTCGTCGACGGCGCTCCACGCCAGGGTGGTCGAGGGCTGGACGACCCCGCCGATGCGCACGTCGGCCGGCTGCGGCGGCGCCCAGGCCAGCGAGGCCAGCGCCAGCGCATTGACTGCCGTGAGCCGGGCCGCGTACTCGAAATCGACGCCCTCGATGACATCGCCATATGCGATGCCGTCCTCGACGCGGATGTCCTGATGCTGGCGCGTGTAGTTCTCGTTGGTCTCCATGATGCGTACGCCGGCGAACCCTTCGTCGTTGAACGGCCGGTGATGACCGCCGCGACCGAACCGGTCCAGGCGATAGATCAGTTTCGGCTCCATCTCGGGCAGATAGATGCGCGTCGTCCGCTCGATGTATCGGGCGAGCTGGCGCGAGGGGCCGTCCACTTCGCCGCCGTACACCCGGCGCAGCTGCCGCTCCCGCTCGGTCTCGGTGACCGGCGTCGGTTCGGAGAAGATGCGGAAGGACCGGTTGTCGATCACCCCGTTGAGGCCGGCGATATTGCCGATCATGTCGTTGTTGAGCACGCCGACGATGTCCCATCCCTCCGCCCTGGCCTTCCGGGCGAGGCCCTGCCCTCCGTAGAGGCCCTGCTCCTCGCCGGACAGCCCGACATAGACGATGCTGGTGGGGAAGGTGTAGCGGCTCAGCAACCGGGCGGCCTCCAGCACGCCGGCCATCCCCGACGCATTATCGTTGGCGCCGGGCGCGTCCGTCACGGCGTCGGTCGCATCCGACGCCCGGGAGTCGATGTCGCCCGACATGATCACGTAGCGGTCGGGGTACCGCGCGCCGCGTTGTATCGCGACGACGTTCACGACCCAGGTGTCCTGGGGAATCCGGCTGTTGCCTTCCGCCGGCACGAGGTTGCGCTGGTACGTCACCTCCAGGCATCCGCCGCACGCCGCGGCGATGGCGTCGAATTCCGCCTTGACCCACCGGCGCGCCGCCCCGATGCCGCGGGTGTCCGAGAGCGTGTCGGAGAGGGTGTTGCGGGTACCAAAACCGGCGAGCCGGCGTATATCCTGCTCGATGCGTTGCGCGGAAGCCGCCTGTGCGATATCGTACATGCGCGGGTCCTCCCGCAGCGGCGGGACGGTTTGCGCCGCCGCCGGGGCGGCGAACAGGAGCAGGAGGAGCAGGCGCATCCGTGTGTTTTGCATGTCGGTGGGATGGGGTTGGCGGTGATGGCGGAAGATACGCAAGACCGCCGTGAAATGAGGCACGCTATGCAGCCCTCTCTCTCCTGCGAAACAGAACGATGTGCCATGCCTGACATCCTGCACGATCTGACCATTCTGTCGGATTCCGACCGGGTCTTCGACGCCATCTCGACGCCCCTGGGGCTGGACAGCTGGTGGACCCTCGACGCCGCCGGCACGCCGGCACCGGGCGCGAGGTACCAGTTCGGCTTCGGGCCGAACTACGCATGGGAAGGCGTCGTCCGCATCTACGAGCCCGGCCTCGCGATCGCCTGGGAGATGACCCGGGCCGATGCCGACTGGCTCGGCACCGTCGTCGGCTTCACCCTGATACCGGGCAGCGGCGACACCCGGGTGGCGTTTTACCATCGCAACTGGCGCGAGGCCAACGCGCACTTCCGGACGTCCTCCTACTGCTGGGGGCTCTACCTGCGTCTCCTGCGCCGGTATGTCGAGGATGGCGAGATCGTCCCTTATGGACAGCGCAACGACGTCTAGTCGCCGGCCGTCCCGCGCTCTTCCTGCAGCATCGATTCATCGAACGAAGATGCGCGCGCGTGCCAGTAGCACAGCGGTCCGAGCAGCATGTACACAAACCCGGGAAGGCCGATCTGAATGCCCACCCCACTGAGGGCCACGCCCATCGATAACACGCCCACGCCGGCCAGAATCGCGTAGTGCCTACTGTAAAAAAGCGCCTCCTGACGCCGGCCTTCGGAGAACCCCGGTAATTCGTCGCCCTTGCGGTAGACGTGGAGGTACATGCAGGCCACGCTCAGAAAGATCGCGACGAACCCGGCACTGTAGAGCAGGAAGAGTGTGGCTAGCTCGTCAAAACTGGAAATCCCGGGACGCCCCTCCCCCATTCCGAAGAGCATCGCGATCAGATCCGCCATGAACTTCAGCGGATACACATAAAAAAGGACGACGAAGAGCAGGCATGCGTTCAGCAGCGTCGTGACCTTGTCGCTGATCGCAAAGCGCCGGAAAAAAGCGTTGTGGACGCTCCAGATGAAAACCAGCGCGGCGAAGCTGATGCCGAAGGCGACAAATCCCTTCAGCTCGGAGACGAGCTCCGGAAACGTGGTGGGCACTTCCAGCGAGACCACGAGCAGGGTCGCCGAGAACGCGAACACGCCGTCGCTGAACGCTTCCAGCCTCGACACCTCCTGCCGGCTTCGAAAAAGGTTCATGGGCACCGAACACGTTTGCGGTTTCGAATCGACGGGATGGCCCGGGCCGTCTCCGAACGACGATACGGGTTATCCCAGAGGATGCTGAGCCCCGGCACGACGCCGCATCCCGAATTCATTCAGGATACGACGCGGTCGGAAAGCGGCGTCAGACCGCGCTTAATCTCGCACTCGCGTCAAATAAATGCCATCCTTTCGCTCGAGCCGGCCCTGATCCTGGTAGGCGAAGGCCACCAGCCGGCGCCCCTCCCGCAGCCATACGGTATCTTCGCTATCGAGCATACCCGTGTCGCCGAGCTGCAACTGACCGTCGTCGTTGATCGCCCAGGTGCTGTAGTCGATGTCGGGCTCGTCTTCATCGAAGGCCGTGGTGACGACCTTGAGCTCGCCATCCTTCCGAAACTCGAAGCGGATGTCGATTTCGGCGAGGAAACCGTCCACGGCGTTGAGCAGCATGCGTTCGCCGGCGCTTTCCCCTTCGCCTTTCAGATCGAACACGAGGCGCCAGGTGCCGTCCAGATCGCTGGGGCGGACGGACGATTGCGCCCATGCCGGCCCGGCCAGCAGCGTGGCGGCGAGGACCAGCAGGAGCATGCGGACGTGCAGGAATCGAATCATGTTGTTTTAGCAGGAATGGTCGTGATGCGGAGCGATGGTACCGTCTAGCGAAAAGCCCGGCTCGATGTTTCATTCGGGATCGCAGCGCCGGGAGCGGCCGGTCGCGGCCTCGCCGGCCGGCGGTGACGCGATTTTTTTGACTAAAAAAGCCCTTCCGGGATGCATAACTGGTGATGAAATGCTACACTGGCCTATCGATCGGTAGAGGCAGAACGTCCCGCCCCATCCCCAGTGCCCAGCTACGGAGGTATATCATGCAACCCGAACGAACCCTCAACCGCCGCCAGTTCATCACGGCAGCCACGGCGGCCTCGGCGGCCTTTTCCATCGTGCCCTCCTACGTGCGCGGAGCGCCGAACCGCATCGCGCCAAGCGACAAGATCAACGTCGCGCTCGTCGGATCCGGCACCCAGGCGTTCAGCATGCTGATGAGCACCTGGCTGAAGAACGACAACCTCCAGTTTGTCGCCCTCGCCGACCCGAACAAGGATTCGGACGACTACCGGGACTGGAGCCAGAACGGCCTGCGCGACCGCGTGCGGAAGTTTCTCGACGAGCCGCGGTGGGGATCGGAGAAAGGGGTGCGCGCGGGCCGCGAGGCCGGCCGCGAGATCATCGACACGTACTACAAGAAGGTGCGCGGCATGAACGACTTCAAAGGCGTTCGCACCTACGAGGATTTCCGCGAGCTGCTCGACAAGGAAGACGGCATCGACGCGGTCATCTGCATGACGCCCGAGCACCTCCACGCCACGGTCACCATCGCCGCGATGAACCACGGCAAACACGCCATCACCCACAAGACGCTGTCGAACGCCCTGCACGAGGTGCGTCTGGCCGCCGACACGGCGCGGCGCACCGGGCTTGTCACCCACCAGATGGCCTATCAGAACGACGCCGACTGGTACAACCTCAAACGCTGGCTGGATGCCGGCGTGATCGGCAAGGTCAAGGAAGTCCACAACTGGACCAACAGACCGGTGTGGCCCCAGGGGTGGATGGATTATCTACCCGAACAAAAAATCCCGAAAGGGCTCAACTGGGCGCTCTGGCAGGGGCCCGTCCCCGACCGCCCCTACAACCTGAATTACACCCACGCCCTCTTCCGCGGCTGGTGGGATTACGGCAGCGGATGCCTGGGCGACATGGGCAACTACAGCCTGTGGCGGATCTACCGGATGCTCAACCCGGGTCCACCCATCACCGTCGAGGGGCATTCGAGTTCGGGCGCGGTGATCGTCGGCAACCAGAGCCAGTGGCGCCGATCCGAAGTGGCGTTCCCGAACGGAGGCACGGTCCACTTCCGGCACCAGGATCTGGACGTGTACTGGTACGAGGGCGGCATCACGCCGCGGATGCCCGAAGAGATGTACGACGCCGGCATGGAGTTCACCCGGGAAGGGATGATGCTCGTCGGCGAATACGGCAAGATCCTGGGCGACTACCATTGCCGGAAGTTCACGCTGCTCCCCGAGAGCCGCATGAAGGCGATGGCCGGCGTCTTCCCGCAGGAAGAGATGGAGGTGCTCGACGGGACGGAAGAATGGGTGGCGGCGATACGCGAAGGGCGTGAATCGGCCGGCAGCTTCCAGAACGTGCAGCAGCTTGCCGAGTCGACCTGCCTGGGCAACATCGCGCTCCGCATGAGCCGGCGTATTCAGTGGGACCCCGCCCGGATGGAAATCACCAACATCCCCGAAGCCAACAAGCTGCTGCGTCGCGAATACCGACCCGGATGGGAATTGGCCGCGCCGGATGCCAGCGCGTCGATGGGCGGCTGAGACCGGAGCGGGAGTGCGGATGGACGCTGAACGGGTACGTCTACCGGTCGCCCCCGCGGGCCCGGTAGACGTAGATCGTTCCCTGCCCATCCTCCGGCAGGGCGATGAGTTGCACGCCCCCACCGTCCGCATCGATCTGCACCGGGTTCTGCGTCGCCGGCGTCCCCGATGCGGTGTATAATGCCAGGGGCACCGTATGGAGCGGCCGCCCCGTCCGCAGGTCGACGTGCTCGATGCCGCCCAGCTTGACCGGTCCGGAGGGGCCCGCCAGGGTGTTCACCCCGCCGCACAGCGCCGTGCCGGCGCCGGCGAACTGGCAATCCTGATAGTCGATGTAGTGCCCGTGATGGGTCCGCCCGACGCCGGCGCCGGCGTCGATGCGCCCATTTTCGATCGGCCACGCGTAGATCCGGCGCGACCCCCAGCTGACGGCGTAGAGCGTATCCGATTCGGTATCCACCACGACGCCCCCGAGATGATCGGGATAGCGAAAGACCTCCTCGGGCCGCAGCGTGACCGGATCGACGCGATAGACGATGCTCGAGGACGCCGGACGGTATTCGGCGACCGGCACCCAGAGGTGACGCCCGTCGTAGTCGATGCCGCCCGGATGATACACCGTCCCTTCCCCTACCCGGACGCTGTCGATCGGCGCTCCGCCCGGCGAGAGGCGATAGATCCAGCCTGACCCCTCGCCGGGGGTCCGGTCGAACCCGTCCGCCGGCGGATCGAGGCGCGCCGGGCGCTGCGTTACCCGCACCGTCGACAGAAACAGCGCGCCGTCCGCCCGGGCGAATCCTTGTGGATGGCCGGCATCGAAGGAGAGCGGTTGCTGCGCATCGAGCGTCCACGCGGTGCCGGCGCCGAGGCCATCGAGCAGCCCTGCGCCGGCAGGCGTAGCCGGGCGCCCGGCCTGTCCTACCGTCGAGGCAAACAGCATCTGCGCGGCGAAATACAGCGGAATCCCCCAGAGCTTGTTTTCGGTGCTCGGCTCCACGAACTGCTGGCGGGCGACGGCGATGTCCGACACCGCAAAAAACACCGCGGCAACGGCGAACACGGGCGCGCCATGCATCCAGGAAACGGCCAGCGCGGCGGACACCATCACGAGGATCGTCAGCAGGTAGAGCTGCACGGGGATGCGCATCCCGGCCGGCACGTGCGGTCCCAGCCAGCCCAGCCAGATCAGCGCGTGGGTTGGAAAGCCAAGCAGCGCATAGGTCCACAGAAAGACGACGGTGTCCTGCCCGTACAGGCGGAGCGCGGCGATGAAACACAGATGCGCCACCAGAAACGCCCCGAGGCCGGCCAGGAAAAACGCCCGCCGGCGATCGAACAGCAGCGCCCCATCGCCGATCCAGGACAGCCCGAGCGCGAGGAGTATCAGCCGGCCGTAGGTCGATTCCAGCCCGCCGCCGGCCAGTGCGTACCCGATGTACGCCGAGGCCGCGACCAGCTTCCATACGCGGATGCCGGCGACGCGCTGGCCGAACTCCGCCCGAAGCAGGAGCGCGACGGCCGCAACGGCGAGTGCTATGAATCCAATGGCCGTCAGGACCGCTCAGTCGTTGGCGATGAAGATCGATTTGTATTCACTGTAGTGCTCCAGCGCGGCCATGCCCTGCTCGCGCCCTAGACCGCTTTGTTTGACCCCGCCGAAGGGCATCTCGATGTGCACGCTCGAACTGCTGTTGATCGAAAGCATGCCCGTCTCCAGCGCCCGCGCGACGCGCAGCGCGCGCCCGACGTCGCGTGTCCACAGCGACCCCGAGAGCCCGTACTGGCTGTCGTTCGCGATGCGCACCGCCTCCTCCTCCGTATCGAAGGGCATGATGCCGACGACCGGACCGAAGATTTCTTCCTGCATGATGCGCATGCCCGCTTCCACCTTGACGAAGACGGCCGGCGTGAGGTAAAAGCCATCCTGAAACGGGATTTCGCCGCCGCAGAGTTGCTCGGCCCCCTCGAAGAGGCCGGCTTCCATGTAGCCCACGACACGCTCGCGCTGCGCGGCCGAGATCAGCGGCCCCAGCTCCGTCGCCGGGTCGTCCGTCGGGCCGACGTTCAGCGCGCGGGTGCGCTCCACGAAGCGCTCCACGAACCGGTCGAACACCGGGCGCTCGACGAGGATGCGGCTCCGGGCACAGCAATCCTGCCCGGTGTTGTCGTACACGGCGTAGACGGACGACGGGATGCACGCATCGAGGTCGGCGTCGGCGAAGACGATGCTGGCCGACTTGCCGCCCATTTCGAGCGACACGCGTTTCGTGCCCTGCGCCGCCCGCTGCATCACGTGCTCGCCCACCCGCGTCGATCCCGTGAACGACACCTTGCGCACCAGCGGATGGCTGACGAGCGCGTCGCCGGCCACCGGTCCCTGCCCGGGCAGCACCTGGAGCACGCCTTCCGGGAATCCCGCCTCCAGCGCCAGGTCGGCCAGCAGCAGCGCGCTCAACGGCGTCGCCTCCGCCGGCTTGACGATCACCGTGTTGCCCATCGCCAGCGCCGGCGCAATCTTCCAGCCGGCGATGATGAGCGGGAAATTCCACGGCACGATGGCGACGCAGACACCGAGCGGCTCGCGAAACGTCATCCCGGTGCCGTTCGCCGCCACCGGGACCGTCTGCCCGAACACCTTGTTCACCGCGCCAGCGTAATACTCAAACGTGTTGGCCACCGCGCCCATCTCGCCCCGCGCCGCCGCGATCGGCTTGCCGGCGCTGAGGCTTTCGGCCTGCGCCAGCGTCTCCGTGCGTTCCCGGATCAGCACGGAAAGCCGCATCAGCAACCGGCCGCGGTCGCGGGACGACATGCGTCGCCAGCCCGGGTGCATGAACGCGGCGTGCGCCTGCTTGACCGCGACATCGACGTCCGCCGGCGATGCCTCCGCCACGTCGGCCACCGCCTTGCCCGTGGCCGGGTTCATGACCGTGCGGGTCAAGCCGTCTACCGAAGCCTGCCGGCCCGCGCCGATCGCGAGTCCCTCAAAAGAAGAAGCCATACACTACATGCTGGGGTTGATGGATGCGGGATGCGGGATGCGGGATCGAACGTCCCGCCGTCCCCTTCACTCCGGCGTCACATAGGCCGCCGTGATGCCGCCGTCGACGGTAAAGGCGGTGCCGGTGACGTACGACGACTCGCCGGAAGCCAGATACAGGGCGGCCTGGGCCATTTCGCCGGCTTCGCCGAAGCGGCCCATGGGGATATGCACGAGCCGGCGCTGCTTCTTCTCCTCCGTGTTGAGGAATTTCATGAGCAGTTCGGTGCGGAGCGGACCCGGGCAGAGCGCATTGACGCGGATGCGTTCACGCGCATGAATCACCGCCAGTTCGCGCGTCATCGAAAGGACGGCGCCCTTGCTGGCCGTGTAGGCGATCTGCGGCGTGGCGGCCCCGAGCAGGGCCACAAAGGAGGCCGTATTGATGATCGAGCCCCCGCCGGCACGCCGCAACGCGGGGATCCCGTATTTGCAGCCCAGAAAAACGCTCTTGACGTTGACGTTCATCGTCAGGTCCCAGATCGCCTCCTCGGTGGATACCGCGTCGTCGTCCTGGCTGTGCATGATGCCGGCGTTGTTGAAGAGCACGGTCAGCTTGCCAAACGCCTTCTCCGCCGCGGCCACCATGGCCTCGCAATCCGCTGCGCGGGACACGTCCGCGCGCATAAACTTCGCCTCGCCGCCGGCGGCCTCGACCAGACGCACCGTTTCGTGCCCCGGTTCTTCATTGATATCGACGGCCAGCACACGAGCGCCCTCGCGGGCAAACAACAGCGCCGTCTCGCGGCCGATGCCGCTCCCGGCGCCCGTTATCAGGGCAACATTGTCTTTGAGACGCATGGGAAATTAAAAATGGGAAATTGGAAAGTGAATGGGAGTGCCGCAAACCTGCAACCTGCAAACCTGCAACCTGCAACCTGCAAACCTGCTCAAATCCGTTCAAAGTAACGCTTCCGCTCCCAGTCGGTCACGGCTTTGTCGTACATATCCTGCTCTACCGTAAAAAAGTGGGTGTAGTGATCGACCACGGCGTCGCCGAGCGCCTGCCGGCCGAAGGGGCTGTTCGCGAAGGAAGCCGTTGCTTCGCGGAGGGTTTTCGGGAGGGCCTGGATGTGGCCGGCATGGTAGATGTCGCCGTCGAACATGGGCGGCGGTTCGATCTGGTTGGCGATGCCGTCCAGCCCCGACGCCAGCGCCGCGGTATAGGCGAGATACGGGTTGCAATCGGCCCCCGGGATGCGGCACTCGATGCGCAGGCTCTTGCCGCGCCCGACGACGCGGAAACCGGCGGTGCGGTTGTCGTGGCTCCATGCGAGCCGGGTGGGCGCCCAGGAGCCGGACTGATAGCGTTTATAGGAGTTTACCGTCGGGGCATAAAAGGCCATCAGTTCGGGCACGTGCGCCATCCATCCCCCGAGAAACCAGCGAAACACCGGCGAGCAGGAGACGGGGCCGAGTCGTTCATCGCCGTCGAAGGCGTTGGCGCCGTCATCCCACAGGCTCAGGTGAATATGGCAGCTCGATCCGGCCTGGTCGGCGGCGGGTTTGGCCATGAAGGTGACGCTGAACCCGAGCGCATCCGCCACTTCCTTGAGGCATTGTTTGAAGATCACATGCCGGTCCGACATGGTGAGGATCTCGGCGTAGCGCACGTTGATCTCGTGCTGCCCGAGCCCCCATTCGCCTTTCGAGTTCTCGACCGGTATGCCGGACTGTTTCAGATGCCGGCGCGCGGCCGCCGTGAACACCTCCTCGCGGGCCCCCTGCAGGGCGTGGTAGTCCTCGATGTACCAGCCCATCGGGGTCAGGCCGGCATAGCCCAGCTCGTGCGCCTCGCGATAGGAGTTTTCGAAGATGTAATATTCGAGTTCCGAGCCGGCCATGGCCGTGAAGCCCCGCTCGGCGATGCGGTCCATTTGCCGGCGCAGCATCGACCGCGGAGCCACGTCGACGAGCGCGTGCGACGCCTCGTTGTGCACGTCGCATACGACCATCGCCGTCCGATCCAGCCAGGTGGCCACGCGCAGGGTGGACAGGTCCGGCACCAGATGAAAATCACCATACCCGCGTTCCCAGTTGGAATAGGCATAACCGGGAACGGGCTCCATCTCCATATCGACGGTCAGGAGGTAATCGCACGCGTGGGTGCCATGGGCGAGACCGTCTTCGATGAAGAAGTCCGCATCGAACCGTTTACCCATGAACCGGCCGTAGTGGTCGGTGAAAACCAGCAAGACGGTGTCGATTTCACCGGCTTCAACGAGCGTCTGGAGCGAATCGGGCGTCAACATCCCGGGAAGGGTAGACATGGGGTAGATGGCTTTATGGGACAAACAGTTTACCGGTGCGGATGTCGTCAGACACGTTCGCGCGGCCTGCACGGCCGGGCCGAGGGTCACGTCAACGCGCACAGCGCCTCGCGTTCACTTGTGGGCCAGCTCATCCTGCGCCTCGGCCATGAGGGCCACTTCCTCTTCAGGGGCCTGCGCCACGAGGCGGTGACGGCTGTAGACGAGGAAATAGATGATGGCGATACCGAGGAAGATGGCGGTGCCCCACACGCCCGGCCGATAGTCCGGCACCGCCAGGCAGGCGGCGAGGGCGACCAGCGCCAGCACGACGCCGACCACGGCGCCCCCGATGCCCAGCGGGCTCACATAAGGACGGGGGAGGTCGGGGTTCACGATCTTGAGCTTGATGTAGCTCACCATCACCAGCGCGTACGAAATGACGGCGCCGAAGACGGCCATGTTCAGCAGGGCGGCGCCGACCGCCCCGCCCTCCTGCAGATGGATGACCACCGCGCCGGCGAGCCCGATCACGCCCCCCAGGATCAGCGCCACATGAGGCGTCTTGTTTTTGCTGGTCACCGAGATCCAGCGGGGGAAGTAGCCGGCACGCGAGAGCGCAAAAAGCACCCGGCCGTACGCATAGATGATCGTATGGAAGCTGGCGACGAGGCCGGTCAGGGCGATCACCGTCAGCAGCGTCGTGGTGGCGCCGCCCCCGAACACGGCGCGGAAGCCCTCCTCGAGCGGCGCTTCCGACGCGCCGATCGCCGCCGCCCCACCGCCCACGCCGCTGTTCAGCACCAGCGTAAAGAGAGAAAGCACGAGCAGCGTGAGGATGCCCAGGATGAGCGCGCGCGGCATGACATTGACCACGTCGTGCGTCTCCTCCGCCGCAAGCGGCAGCTGCTCGATGGCGAGGTAAAACCAGATCGCAAACGGCAGCGCGGCGAACACGCCCCCCCAGCCGTGCGGCAACCCGTCCGCGGTGTGGCCCGGACTGGGCTCGATGTTGAACAGCAGCTGCCAGTCGAACGCCCCCGTGAACAGCGTGCTCGCATAAAACAGCAGCAACACCGCGATGGCGAGCATCGTGATCACCAGGCCCACCTTCAGGGTCAGCCCGACGCCGCGGATGTTGATCAGGACAAAAACGAGGTACGAAATAAACCACCAGGCGTACGGTGGAATGCCCGGAATGAGGGTGTTCATGTACCCGCCGATCCCCACCACGATCACCGCCGGCGTGATCACGTATTCGATGGTGTCGGTCACGCCGCACACAAAGCCGCCGAACGGCCCGAGCGCGCTGCGGGTGAAGGAGTAAAATCCGCCCGCGTGCGGCAGCGCGGCGGACAACTCGGCGATGCTGTAGACCATGCAGACGTACATGATCGCCATCAGCACCGTCGCGATCGCCAGCCCCCAGAAGCCGCCCGACACCAGGCCGTAGTTCCAGCCGAAGTAGTCGCCCGAAATAACGGCCCCGACGCCCATGGCCCACAACAGCCCGACGCCGGCGTGCTTTTCCAGCCGCCGGTTTTCGAGATAGGATGCATCAACCTGCTGATACTGAACGAGGCGTGATCGCGGTGTGGGTTTGGTCATGCCGGCACAGGTACAAACGATGAACGTAGCATTTTTTGGGTGGCCAGAATATAGCGGATAGCACCGGAATAAGACCACCACCCGGCCCCCCATCTTTTACGCCGCCCCGGGGCTCGATCGCGGAGCGCCTGCGCCCTCACGCATCGATCATCCACTGGGCGATGCGCCCGGATACGCAATCAGCGATCAAACATACCGCGTACACCGGTATTCCTTCACCGCCCTCCTGCATCCCGCATCCTGCATCCTGCGTCCCTCATCCCTTCACCCCCCATCCCGCATCCCTTCCTCCACGCCCCCCATTAATTCGCCCGCCTTTCGGCCGATACTCGCGACATCCAGACTCTCACCGCGCCGCGATCCCTTTCTCTTCGAGCCATCCCCGCTGGTATGTCCAACGTTTTCCCGGTTCCTTCGAACGAGCATGAACGCCTGCTGGCGCTCGATCGTTATGCCATCCTGGATACCGAACCGGAGGCGGAATACAACCGCATCGTCGAGCTGGTGCGCACCGTGTTCGACGTTCCGATCGCCCTGATCTCCATCGTCGGCGCCGAAACCCAGCAGTTCAAGGCCCGATGCGGACTGGGCGTCCGAGGTACAGGGCGCGACATCGCATTTTGCGCGCACGCCATCCTGGAGGCCGAGCCGACGATCATCGAGGATGCGTCGGCGGATCCCCGGTTTATGGACAACCCGTTGGTGACGGGCGAGCCGTTCATCCGGTTCTACGCCGGCATGCCGCTGATCTCGCCCGAAGGGTACGCGCTCGGAACGCTCTGCGTCTGCGACAGCCGGCCACGGACGCTGACGCCGGCGCAGGTCGAGACGCTCCGGGAATTCGCCGAACTGGTCAACCACGAGCTGGCCCGGCGGCGGGATCGCGTCCAGCACGGCGACAAGGTGCACGCCCTCTACGAAGATCCGAGGGTCATCCTGGACGGCATGTCGGATGCATTTTTTGTGCTCGACCGGGATTTCCGGTTTCGCCACGTCAACGCCCAGGCCGAGAAACTGCTCAAGCTCGACCGCGGCGCGCTCGAAGGGAAATCGATCTGGAGCACCTTCCCCGAACTCATCCAGAGCGTCCTGCACGACAAACTGGTCAAGGCGCACGCGGAACACCTCGACCTTGAGTTCGAACAGTTTTTCGAGACCTGGCACGTCTGGCTCCGCGTGCGCATCCTGAGCGTCGAGAACGAGCTGTCGGTGTTTCTCTCGGAGATCACCAACCAGGTCAAGAAATCCCAGGCGCTGCGCGACAGCGAGGCGCTGAAATCGGCCATCCTCGATGCGGCGTTCGACTGCATCATCACGATCGACGAGGAGGCGCGGATCATCGAGTTCAATACGGCGGCGGAGCGCACGTTCGGCTTTTCCCGGCATGAGGTGCTCGGCCGCGTGCTGACCGACCTCATCATCCCGCATCATTTCAGGGACGCGCACACCCGGGGCATGGAGCATTACATGCGCACCGGCGAAGGGCCCGTGCTCGGCCGGCGCATCGAAATCTCCGCGCTCCGGCACGATAACACGGAATTTCCGGTGGAACTGGCCATTTCGCCGATCCTCCTCGAGAACAACCGCCGGCTCTTCACCGCGTATCTGCGCGATATCACCCAGCGCAAGGAGGCCGAACAGGCGCTGCGCGAGGCGCTGGACAAGGAGCGCAAGCTCGGCGAGATGAAATCGCGCTTCGTCGCCCAGGCGTCGCACGAATTCCGCACCCCCCTCTCGATGATCCGCTCCTCGGCGCAATTGATCAAGCGGGTCTACCAGAACGAGCCGGAAAAAACGATCAAGTACCTCCGGCCGGATCGAGAATGGGGTCACCAACATGATCCAGCTCCTTG
Source organism: Rhodothermales bacterium (assembly GCA_041391505.1). Taxonomy (NCBI): domain Bacteria; kingdom Pseudomonadati; phylum Rhodothermota; class Rhodothermia; order Rhodothermales; species Rhodothermales bacterium. The sequence goes on along the minus strand of JAWKNW010000037.1, from coordinate 20,353 downwards.
AAGATCTCCTTGCTGAGCGAATCGCAGTCGACGGACTGGCCGATCAGGCTGGAGCCCGTCCGGCCGACACCTTCATCGAAAACATCGTCGAAGAGGTATCGCTCGCGTACGACCACCTCCAGATCACCACACGCGGCAACATCGACGGCCAGGAATTCATGATCGACAGGAAGCTGTTCCGGCTGATCATGAACAACCTGATCAACAATGCCCTGAAATACTCCTCGCACCCGGAACGCCCGATAGACATCCATTCCCGTGTGGAAAAAGACGTCCTCACCGTGTGCATCGCCGACCAGGGCATCGGGGTGCCGGAGCATGAGATCACGCACCTGTTCGAAGCCTTCCACCGGGCCGGCAATGTCGGCACGCGGCAGGGTACGGGGCTTGGACTGGCCATCGTCAAGGGGGCGATCGACCGCCTCGCCGGCACGATCAACGTAGCCTCGATGGAAAATCAGGGCACTACGTTCACGTTTACCATCCCGCTCGCGACCGCTGCGAACGAGGTAGCCTGTTAGCCGATTATGAGCGTTATCCTGATTGTAGAAGACGAGCTCCACCTGCGCGAAAACCTGGGTGACCTGCTGGAACTGGAAGGCTACACCATTCTTTCGGCGGAAAACGGCCAGCAGGGATTGGACCTCGCCCTGGCGCACCGGCCCGATCTGATCATCAGCGACGTCATGATGCCGCTCATGTCCGGCCACGATATGCTGGCGGCCATCCGCGCCGAGGAGGCGCTGGCGACGACCCCGTTCATTTTTCTGACCGCGCTCTCGGAGAAGCACGATTTCCGGTCGGGGATGAACCTGGGGGCGGACGACTACCTGACCAAGCCGTTCAACGAGGACGAGCTGCTCTCGGCCGTCGAGGCGCGGCTGGAGAAGCGCGCCCTTGAATTGCAGAAGCGGGAGGAGGCGATCGATTCGCTCCGCGGCCGGCTGCAAAAGGTACTTCCCCACGAACTCCGTACGCCGCTCGTGGCCATCCTCGGGTACGCCCAGTTGCTGCGCGACGAATGGCGCGACCTCGCGGACGAGGAGATCGACGAGATGCTGACCGACATCTACCATTCCGGCGAACGGCTCAAGACCTGTTCGGAGAACTACGCGCTCTACGCCCAGCTCCAGATGGTCAACGGAGACCCCGATACCCGACGCGCCTTCCGCGACGGGTCGTCGACCATGGTCGAAGGCACCCTCTCCCAGCTCGGTCTGGCCCACGCGCTGACCCAGCTACGCAACGACGACCTCGTGGTCGATGTCGAGGAAGCGGAAGTGGCCATATCCCAGCAATACCTGTTCAAGCTCATCGACGAGATCCTCAGCAACGCGTTCAAGTTCTCGCAACCCGGCTCGCCCGTGCGGCTTACCGGACGCGTCGTCAAGGGGCAGTACTGGATCACGATCCAGGACGCCGGCAAGGGCATGTCGCACGAGCAGTTGAACCTGCTGGGGGCGTTTATGCAATTCGGGCGCGAGCAAAACGAGCAGCAGGGTCTGGGCCTCGGCCTCACGATCGCGCAGATGCTGGCGTCGATTTACGACGGCAGCATCGCCTACGAAAGCGCCCCGGGGGCAGGCACGACGGCCATGATCCGTTTGCCGCTGGTCGCCCACGCGCTGTCGCCGGCCTGACGCGTCAGAACATCGTTTTCCAGTGCCCCAGATCCCGCCCGATCAACGCGCCGAGGCGGTCGATTTCCGGGATAAACTGGCGCTGCAACTGCGACAGAAACGGGGTGTCGACCGGTAAGGCGACGGGATTCCGGGCGACGCGCCCGAGCACGCCGGACAACACCCGATCGACGCGAAACGGCAGCACCCGCTGAATCGGACGCGCCCACGCGGCATGCTGCCTCGCCCAGTTCATCATGCGGTGGCGCATGATCTGCGCTTCGCTCAACACGACCTGCTCGTTGTGCACCTCGTACGCCGGCTCGAAGGATGGGTCGATACCGAGGAAGCGCGCGATATCCTGAAAGGTGCCGGAGGGGTCGAGGGAGAGATCCTCCAGCAGACAGATCTTGACCGCATCCTCCCCGAATGCATCGATGAACCGTTCGATCTGGGGCGTAAAGGTCGCGATCCGGGTATACTGGAGACAGGCCGGATAGCCCGACGCCGGCGGCAGGCGATGGCCCGCGAGGCGCTCCGGCTCCGCCTGGACGGCGTCCCGGAAATCCAGGATATTCTCGTGCCCCCACCGCACGCAGTCCCGATGCCAGGAGAGCATCATGCGCACGGGCTGCCGCACCATGATGATGAGCCGCGCATCGGGCGCGAAGGCCTTGATGCGCTCGGCCGCCTGTTCGGAATAGAGATACAGCGCCGACGATTCACCGATGCGCGTGGCGCCCTGCGCGTCCGCGAAGAGGGCGAGATAGTCTTCTTCGCTGTTCACCCCCAGCCCATCCCGCGCAATCAGCTCGCGGCAAAAGAAATAGGGCTCCTTCGATCGCCAGTACTGCCGGCTGTCGTGCGCCATGTACACCTCCCCATGCTGACGAAGGTATTCGTACAGCGAGGTCGTGCCGCATTTCGGCGCGCCGACGATAAAGAAGTTGGGCCGGTTACGGGTGATGGTCGTCATCCCTGCGTGCGATGGACGGATCCGAACGGTGGGGGCTCGGATCGCGGGAAGAGCGGCCCTGGCGGAACCGCCGCTCTTCCCGCGGCCAGATACCGATCGCACCAGATCGCATTTAGAAACCGATTCCGAGACTCAGGAGCCACATATTGGGTCGCTGCCCGCCATCGGTCGATATCGTTACGTCGTTGATCTCGTAGGTGCGATCGACCAGATCCGAAAGACCAAAACTGTACCGAATTTGCGGGTACAGCGTAATTCCGAATCCCGGCACGTTCACTTCGAGGCCCAGGCCGAGGCCGGCATTGACGACCAGATTGCTGAGCTGGTCCTCGAGTTCGGGCGGCGCATCCTGTGCGGACGTGAGGATACGCACTTCCGGGCCGGCAAGGAAATACGGTTTGACCGGACCGGCGCCGAGCGAAAACCGCAGGTCGACGGGGACGCTGACATAGACCATGTTGAAGTCGTCCTTTTCAAGAAAACCGGCGCCCTGGAAGAGCGGACCGGCATCCAGATAGTAGACCGCTGGCCGGACGCCGAGCGCGCCGAAGCCGATATCGACGAACGCCCCGATGTGGTAGCCGGTGGTGTTGTCGAAGTTGACAAGCGCGTCGCCGGCGGAGATGTCGTTAAGCGCCGCGAAATTACCGCCGCCCAGAATGCCGAGTCGCACCTGTGCGCTCGCGGGCGAGGAAAAGAGAAAGAGGCTGAAGACGAGCAGCGCCGACGCCTTCAAGGAGCCGTTTGAATGACTGAGCATAGAGCCGTACCTCGGGGGATATGCCGGCGCATGACAGGGCGAGGATCGCATACCCGATTAGGGTGCCTGTCGCTGAGCGCGCCGATACGTGGGAAAAAGCACAACGCTTACAAGCGATGTGCCACACGGTTTCCTACACGCAGGGTCTGGCCAGCCCCTAATCGCATACGGCGTAAAAAGAAGTGCCCCGTACCGCCGGGATCGCCGCATTCATGGCGCCGGGCGAACGGCGGTCTACCTCATCCAAAATCCCCGCCCCGAGCGCGCCTTCGCGGCCTCAGCGCCCCGTGCTTCGCTGGGCGCAGGCGAGATCCATCGTCCGGGTGTCCAGGAAGACGGGCGCCTTTTCCAGCATCATCATCACGGCGATAAACTCTTCGGTCGAGTCGATCGGCAATTCGGCATGCTGTCCATTCGAGAAGACAGCATGGATCATCCCTGTATTGTGGACGGGATTCCACTCCGCGCTGTATTCGACGACTTCCAGTTTCGCCATGTCGGTTCTCGGAGGATGGTGGGAAAAATCAGGGCATATTAAATACACATCGCCACATCATCCCGTCGTCGATCGGCGTGACGAGGACGGAAATCAGGAACGTGATCGGCAGCTGGAGGACGAGCGCGATGGCGGTGCGGCCCACGGCGTTGTGGATGCCGAACCGGTCGCACAGGCTCATAACGAAGAAGATCGGCAGGGTGAGCACGCCGGCTATCGGGGGCACGATGCCCAGAATATAGGGGAAGCGCATGATCCCCATCTTGCAATCGCTCAGGGGTCCTCCCCCGTAGAGGGCAAGAAACCAGATGACGACCAGCGTGAGCAGCGTGCTGGTGATGATCGGGGATATTTTCATCAGAATGGATGCGAGGCGAGATAACGCGTTCGACCGACCGTGGATACGTCGATCGGGATGGGTTCGAGCCCGGCGGGTGGGCGCCGGCGCCATCGAGGCGTCGACCGGCCTGATCGCGAACGCAACCGGGGCGGCCACTGCCGATAGCAGGCGCTAAAATACGCATCCGATTGGTATAGCCAAATACAGGCTCGAAAAAGGACGCGCCAGGCCCACTCCCCGGCAAAGCGGGCGCTTATTCGTTCCTCCACGGCGATCCAAAAGCGCCATCCGATCAATCGCTCGTTTCCGGGTCGATCCAGCGCATCGGAGGATCCAGAATCCATCGAAGACACCGCCCCGATGCGCCGGTTTTCGTATCGGGCGGGCCGGCGCTTTTTGTTATTTACGTCATCCCACCACCACCCTCCCATTGGCGGGTCTCCCGCCCCTCAACGGTATCAAACCCATGCGTATTGCGTTTTCCAACCGGACCGCCTGCGCCGCGCGTAACCGCTTTATCCATCTCCTGCCTGCCGCGATCGTTCTCTTTATGAGCCTCACCGCCGGCCGGGCGATGGGCCAGGTGCAAACCATAACCTTCGAGAACCTCACCCGGGGCCAGGTCGTCGATTCCGTACGGGCCGACGGCGGCTTCGGACCGGTGTTGGTTTTCGGCTCCAATCTGACCAACACGCCCGACGCCAACGCCGCCGTCCTATTCGACTCGAACTGCACGGGCGGATGCACCGGCAGCGACCCCGACCTCGGCAGCCCGAACGCGAAGTATGGCGGCCCCGGCCAGGGCTTTGAAGGTGGCCGCGCGCCCTACGCCAACAGCACGGCGCTCGGCAACGTCCTCATCGTGCATGAGTACCCGCGCGAGATCGAGCCGATCGCTGAAGGGCTCGCCGGCGTGATCGACCCCGACGACGAAGGCGGCGCCTCCACGATCACCTTCACCTTCCCCGCCCCCGTCACCCTCCATTCGTTCACGATCATCGATCGCGAGAGCAACGAGCTGGAGAATGTGGAACTGTACGACGGACAGGGCGCGCTCGTGGGCGTCTTCACGACCCCCGTCACCGGCAATAACGGCGTCGCCGTCGTCCTCACGGGTGCGGCCGGCATCGGGACGGCCAATGTCGTGCGCGTCGTCATGACCCATCAGGGCTCGGGCGGCCTCGACAACATCGTATTCACCCCGCCGGCGCCTGCCCTTGGCGGATGCACCTTTACCATGGCCTACTGGAAGAAGCATCCCGACGAATGGCCATTCCGCCAGCTCACGCTCGGTGGCATCACGTACGGCAAACGCACGATGCTCGACCTGATGGTCAAGAACCCCCGCGGCGACAAGTCGATCATCCTCGCCGAGCAGCTCATCGCCGCGCACCTGAACATCGCGACGGGCGCCGACGGATCGCTCGTGGCGGACGCCATGGCCTCGGCCGACGCGTGGCTGGCCTCGCACGGCACCATCGGCAACAACCAGCGCCGCTGGGATGGCGGCGAGGGCTTCAAGGACGACCTGGAAGCCTTCAACACCGGCCTGATGGGGCCGTCGGCCTGCGCTGTCGAACGCAAGCACAAACAGGAACGGCCGCAGGGCGAGGCCGCTCCCTCCGCGACGGCAGACGCCCCCGCCATCGCGGCCCTGCCGGCAACCTTCTCGGTCGACGGCAACTATCCGAACCCCTTCAACCCGACCACGACGATCCGCTTCTCCCTGCCCGAGACCGCCCGCGTTCGCCTGAGCGTCTACGACATGCTCGGCCGTGAAGTGCGCGTCCTGGTCGATGGCACCCTCGAAGCCGGCCAGCATACCGCCGCGTTCGAAGGCGCCGACCTGCCCAGCGGTTCGTACCTGTACCGGCTCGACACGCCGGCGGGATCGTTCACCAACCTCATGACCTTCCTCAAATAACACCACGTCTTGACGCGCCGAATTCCCGCATTCGGTGATCGAGAACGGGGGAGCGCGGTTCGCCGCCTCCCCCTTTTTTTGTCCCTCCGCAACCCACCTCGCGCTATAGGTGCCGCCGGTTGCAGGCGATACTCACCGGGTACATGCGCCCCTTTCCGCTGGCCCAGCCGAGAACACGTCGATGCCCTGCGCTCCCGCCGGAGCCACGCCATCGCCCAAACGCCCGATGATCGGACACGAAATCGGAGGTGACCTCTCGTGATCTTTAACCCCGACGCTTTTTCGGTGCTGTTCGTCGACGACGAACAGAACCTCCTCGACGCGATCTCACGGCACTTCCGGCGTCAATACAACGTGTTCACGGCCAACAGCGGCGCGGAAGCCCTGGCGCTCTTCCAGTCCCGGGGACCGTTTCCGATCGTGATTTCGGATATGAAGATGCCGCAGATGAACGGCGTCGAACTGCTGCGGACGATCCGGATCAAGTCGCCCGACACGATCCGCATCCTGCTGACCGGCCAGGCCGGCCTCAGCGACGCGATCAGCGCGATCAACGAAGGCAACATTTTTCGTTTCCTCAACAAGCCCTGCTCCCTCGGCACTCTCGGCCAGACGCTCGAAGCCGCGCGCAAGCAATACGAACTGGTCACGAATCAGCGCATCCTGCTCGAAGAAACCCTCCAGGGCAGCATCAGGATGCTCGTCGACATCCTGTCGCTGACCAACCCGACCGCCTTCGGCAAGGCGGTCCGCGCCCGGCAGGAAATCCAGGAGCTGCTCGGCCTCGTGGATCTCGAAGGGGCAGACAAATGGCCCATCGAGATGGCCGCGATGCTCTCGCAGATCGGCTCGGTATCGTTGACGCCCGAGTTGATGGAAAAGGTGTACAAGGGCGCCGTGTTGACGGCCGAGGAGGCGGCGCTGGTGGACAAGATGCCCGAGGTGGCGGAGTCGCTGCTGGCGCACATCCCGCGCATCGAGGAAGTCCGGGCCATTTTGCGGTATCAGAACAAAGGCTACGACGGCCGGGGGTACCCGACGGAAGACATGGCGGGCGACCGGCTTCCGGTCGGCTCGCGCATGCTGAAGATCGTGCACGACTTCGACCGGATCTATTCGCAGGAAGGATTTCTGGAGCCGGCGATCAAGGTCCTGCTAAAAACAAGACCTCCTACGACCTGCAGATTCTGGCGGCGTTCATCCAGAACAAGCGGAATCATGCGGTAGAGCCAGGAGGAGGTGAAGGATCGAGGCCCGGTATGTCCAGATCGGGATGATCTTCGCGACCGACGTCGTCTCGACGGCCGGCCACCTGCTCGTCGCACGCGGTCAGGAGGTGACGCCGAGTCTGCGCGAGCGCATCCAGCTTCTGGCCGAAAACGGAGCGATCAACAAGGAAATTACCATGATCATTCCGCCTCCACCCCCGCCGCCCGAGCCCGAGCCGGAACCCGAAGCCCCCGCCGAGGAGGCCGGCAACGAGGGCGACGACACGCTCCATCCGCCCGAAGCGCATGCCGGCGACGGGAGCCAGTCTGCTGACGACACCCTGCCCATCCTTCGCGCCAGCGAGCTGCCGGCTGAGACATGAACGTAGTGGGCAATCGCATTCCCGCCGCCGTGGCCGTGAGAAGCGTAGGGGGAGTTTGCGTGCATGGGGGCATTTTTTACCGCAACACCTCCCATACCCCCATTCTCCCATACCGGGAGATGCTCCCGTTTGAAGAGCATGCGATTGCTCTGGACATGAACGGGGCGAGGTAGCTCCTTTCCGTGCGTCGTGCGTATATTCCTCCTCTCACGACCCACGCTTTTTCCCACAGTTTTTCCGGAGGAGGAATCCACCATGCGTTGGAAAGAAGGCCGACGTAGCACGAATGTCGAAGACCGCCGCGGCGGCGGCGGGGTATCGATGGGACGCGGGGTCAAGATGGGTGGCGTGACCGGCCATCGTGGCCCTGCTCGTAAGTCTGCTGCTCGGGCAGGACCCCACGGTGTTGCTGCAACAGATCGCCGAAGGCAACGCCGAGTCGTCGACCCAGCAAGCGACGCCGGGCGCCCAGGACGAAGTAGCCGATTTCACGACCGTGGTGCTCGGCTACACGGAGGATGTGTGGAGTGCGATTTTCAGCGCCTCCGGCAGCCGTTACCCGGCGCCCCGGCTGGTGATGTACGACGCGCAATCGGTATGCGGGTACAGCACCGCCGCGACGGCCGTTTTATTGCCTGGGCGACCAGAAGGTCTATCTGGATCTGAGCTTCCTGCGCAACTGCAGCGCCTGGCGCGCCGGGGGATTTCGCCTTCGCCTACGTGATCGCCCATGAAGTGGGCCATCACATCCAGAACGTGACCGGCATCGAGCGGCAGGTGCGCCAGGCCCAGAGCCGCGCCAGCGAGGCCGAGGTCAACGCGCTGTCCGTTCGGATGGAGCTACAGGCCGATTGCTACGCCGGCGTTCAAGTCAGCCGTGCGCAGTAAGAGGTGGAATATTCTGGAGGAAGGCGATCCAGAGGAAGGCCTCAGCGCCGCGGCGGCTGTCGGCGACGACCGCCTCCAGCGCATGGCCGGCCAGCGCGTGCAGCCCGAATCGTTCACGCACGGCTCCTCCGAACAGCGTCAGCAGTGGTTCACCACCGGTCTGCGCACGGGCAGCGCCGAGGCGGCGACACGTTTAGATAAGTCGGAAAACGGAAATCGGAGATCGGAAATCGCACATTGAGCGCTTGACCCAATGTGCGATTTCCGATCTCCGATTTTTCAATTCCCAGGCCGTCTTGCTCAGTTCTGCCGCATCTGCTGCAGCGGGCTGGGCTCCTGCTTGTAGCCGGCCGGGACCTGGAATTTCGAGGGGTCGACGGCGCCCTCACCGATATCCGTGTACTCCTCGCGCATCGACAGGAGCGTTTGCTGCTCGGCCGGCTTCTGGGCCTCGGCGTTGTTGTTGCCGCCGACCGGAATGCCGCGCGACTTGAGCGCGCCCTTGGCGATCTTGCCCAGCGCGGCGCCTTTCTTCTTCTCCACTTTCGTGCGCCCGAGAAGCAGATCGACGTCGAGATCCATCTCTTCTGGAACGACGACAATGTACGTCGTGCTGCGCAGCGGTGTGCCGTTGAGCTTCTTCATTTCTTCGGCCGTCTTTTCGAACGCCGGCCCGATACGCTGGTCCTGCTGTAACACCTGACCGATCGAGGCCAGCGGGCTGTCGCATCGGTGAACGCCGTCTGCATCTCCTCGGCATATCGCCGCGAGAACGCCTGTGCGGTTTCGGTGCCCTCGACGCCGGGGCCTACCCATGCGTCGGTTACCGCGAAGAACCGACCGCTGGCCGTCTCCGTGTTGCCATCCTCATCGGTTGCCTCGGCCGTGTAGCTCAACTCTCGATCTGGATGAGTTTGTATCGACTTTGTACCCCTTGATGTTGTCCGACTCGCCGAGGTCGTTCACCACGACATCGAAGGTGTAATCGACCTTCGTATCGCCCTGCTGTTCGGCTTGCGCCTGGGCCTGGCCTTCCATGTCCGCCTCGGAGCTCGCCGGGAACATCTGACCATCTCGTCGAACGTCATCTCGTAATAGGGATTTCCGGCGATGATCGATCGAAATCATCTTGCGCTCCTTCAGGTCCATGATCGTCGCGGCGCCGCCCGTGACGGTGGCGCTCTGCTCGCGGGTGATGTAGGTGAGTTTCGTGATCGGCTTGCGCCCGAACACATGCGCTCCGATGGTGCCGAAGGCGCCGATCTTGGAAGGTATTCGTGGTGTAGTGACCATCTGCGCGCGCGCGACCGGCGTCCGGCGAGTGGCGAACAGCGTGACCAGCACGAGGGTGAAGATCGTAGGGTTGCTCTGTGTATCAACATGGCTTTCTGCGCTTAGCTTTAGGCAGTGTCTAAAAACGTTCGGGCATATCTGCGCGTTTCAGTTCTCCTGAACCGACACCTGACATCGTACCGGGCGCCTCGGGGTTTTCAAAAATGAGCGGGCTGGAGGCCGATCGAAGGTGCGGCTGGTCAGCCTGTCGGTCAGGCGGCCGTTGCGGTAGTGGGGCAGCACGACCGCGCCGGTAGGCGCCGTCCGCATAAATGGCCTGCCGACACCGTACCGACCAGCTCGTCGGTGTCGACCGCGGAAAACACGACATTTTCGTTCAACGGCCTGGCCGGTGGTCAGCGGCCGGCTCAGCGGGACGACCGCCTCCTGGAGCGACAGGTGGAGTTCATCGATAAACGCGGTCGTTTCGAGTTCCGGCTTGCGCCGCTCCTCCACGCTCCGCGCCACGTTCGCCTTGACGATCTCCTTCACCTCGTTCACCCGGTTCCGCATCACCGCCCAGGGCGTCCGGTCGGATTCGAACGCGACGGCCACAAAACCGATCACCTCATCCGCCTGCACGGCGTCGAACCGGAGTTGTCCCATGCCGGTCGGGATATTGGCCTGTTGCCCGGTGCGCAATCCGCCGCCCCAATCGCTGTTGTCATAGTCGTTCAAGTCAATCTGGGTCGATCCGGTGCGGCCGAACCGGCTCCGGAATCCGAACATCACAAAATAAGGCTCATCGCCGTCGCTCAGCGGGATGCCCAGCAGGGACTTGTCCTCCTGAGCGTCGACGACACGTATTCTGGTCATTACAAGATGCCAGTTCTGCGCACGGGTGAGCGTGCCGCCTCCCGGCATGGTAAGGCCTCCCGAGCAACCGGTAAACAGGAGGATAAGGGTTATGACCAGGAAGCTACCTGTACCGGATATACACCGTTGGATCATCTCCGCTCTCACTTGCTGATTCCCGACAGTCCCCTGCTAGCGCTTCGGAACGAGCCAGTATGCTGATGGGTGGGTACGCGTTCGAGGAACAGGATCGATGCCTCGCTCTGCGCCTGTCCCTGCAATCCGCGCGGGAACGGGCGTTTGAGCCGCTACGTGGTGGAATATACTAAACACGGAGAAGAACCACAGGGGGAGGGCCCGCTTTGCAAACGACACAGGCCGGCCCGATGTGCACCCCTGGACCGAACCTGTGGAGAAGAAGTGTGGGCGGAGGGTCTACCCCACCAATGAATGGCCCTCCGCCCCAAGAGAGACAGGAATACGTCAAGGGTACGGAGGCGGAAGGGACGCCGGTATGGGGAAAGTCCCCATTTTCGACCCCAGCGAGGACATCGACACAATTCCTCGTCCATGCTGGCGCAATACCGGAGGGATTTCGTATCCTTGTCGTTTCCCACACGGCAGCCCACCACCACACCCCGTGCAGCCATGCGTTTCATCCTACCCGTAGCGATACCCGTGCTCACGATCCTGCTCGTCATGATCGATCTGCGCCCGGAAACCCCCGACGCCGAACGGCCGGCCAACGCGATCCCCCACATCGTCTTCGTTACGGGCGACGAAGAGTATCGCTCGGAAGAATCGATGCCGATGCTCGCGCGGATCCTCGAGCGCAACTACGGCTTCAAGACCACCGTGTGTTTCGCCACCAACGCGGAAGGCAACGTCGACCCCAACGTGCTGGACAACATCGCGGGCCTCGAGGCGCTCGATACGGCGGACATGATGGTGGTATTCACCCGCTTCCGCGCCCTGCCCGACGACCAGCTCAAGCGGATTGTCGCCTTCGCGGAGTCGGGTAAACCGATGGCCGGCTTCCGTACCGCCACCCACGCCTTTCAGTACAAGGACGACCCATCCAAGGCCGTCTTCAACGAGACGTGGCCGGCGACAGTATTCGGGCAGCACTGGATCACGCACCACGGGCATTTCGAGGACGGCGGCAAGCCGCTGACCGATGTCCAGCTCATCCCCTGGAAAAAGGGAAACCCCATTCTCAGGGGCGTTGCGCCGTTCCAGGCCTATTCGTGGCTGTATCACGTGGACGGGGGCGCCTACGAATTGCAGGGCGACAGCAAGCCGCTCCTGACGGGCACCGCCCTGCGCTCGAATCATCAGGAAAACAACCGCCTCGACGAGTTTCCGCTGACGAACCCGGTGGCCTGGACGAAGACGTACACGGGGACCTCGGGCCACGCCGCCCGCGTGTTTTTTACCACCCTGGGGCATCCGTACGACTTCAAGGAGACGTCGATGCGCCGGCTCGCGGTGCAGGGCATCCTCTGGGCGCTCGGCGAAGAAGAACGCATTCCTGAAGACGGCGCCGATGTACGCATCGAAGGTGTGTACGAACCGAACAACTCGGGTTTCGGGGACCAGTTCAAACCCAATCTCAAGCCGGAAGCGTTCCTCAATCCGGCCGGCTGAAACAAAGCGCCCTTCCTTCCTGTCGGTATCTTTGCGCTGACCGCGGCTGGTCAACGCAGGCGGGTCCGGTGTATCCTTCACAAACCCTGCTCCGTCCATCCTTTCCAGCCAGCAACGACCGAAGATGACCGCTTTTTACCGAGGGGTCCTGGCCGCGTCATTCGTGTGCGTGCTCCTGGGCGCGCCCCTGAATGAGGCGCGCGCGCAGCGGCCCATCGATTGCATGCTGGTGACGCAGGTGCCGGTCTCGGAATGCCAGGCGCTGTTCGAGATCTTTTTCAGCCTCAACGGCACCGAGTGGGTCACCAACTCGGGATGGCTGCTCGCCGGCAACGTGTGTGAGTGGCAGGGGGTCGACTGCAACGAGCAGGAATGGCCGCGCAACGTGACGGGGATCGTCATCCACGACAACGACCTGAGCGGTTCGATCCCGGAGTCGATCGCCCTGCTTCCCGAATTGCGCGTCCTGGTCCTGAACAACACGGTGGGCGGCGGTTATTTCAATCGGATCGGCGGCACCTTACCGTCGGCCCTCGGCACGCTCGAACACCTGGAAGTGCTGGATCTCAGCCGCAACAGCGTGGGCGGCACCATCCCCGGCGAATACGGAAACCTGCGCAATCTGCGCGTCCTGAACCTCGGCGAGAACCAGTTCGAGGGACCCATCCCCGCGCGTCTCTACGAGGCCACGGCGCTGGAGGAACTCAATCTCTCCGACAACCGCCTTTCCGGAAGCGTCTCGCCCGCCATCGCCGGCCTGACCCGGCTCAAGCACCTCGACCTGTCGAAAAACGCGTTCGCCGGCGAGCTTCCGGACGTATGGGACGCGCTCCCCGACCTGCAAAGCATGCAGATCGGGGAAAACCGGTTCTCCGGCAACCTGCCCCGATCGCTCGTCACGCATCCCTCCCTCTTTTTCTTCAAGGCCTCGGGCAATGCGTTCGAGGGCGCGCTCGCGCCCGACGCCGCCCGCCGGCTCGCGCAACTGAACGTCTGCGAGATCGACAACAACACGGGCGGACTCTGCCTGCCCGACACGCCCCTGTACGAGGGCGGCGCCGTCTGCAACCTGCCGGCGCGAACCGACTGCTCGTTTTGCGCGAACTCCACCGATGTCTCTCGCGATGAGTGCACGGCGCTGGAGCGGCTTTTTTACGGGACGGATGGACCTTCCTGGACCGATCGAAGCGGGTGGTTCAGCACGCCGGACGCCTGCGCCTGGTTCGGGATCGGGTGCGATGAGAACCGGATCGTCCAGCTCGTCCTCCCGGAAAACAACCTCAAGGGCGGCCTGCCGGCGGCCGTGGCCGAACTCCCGGCGCTCGCTTCGCTCGACCTGACCGGCAATCAGCTCATCGGGGCGGTTCCGCTGGCGCTCGCGACGCGCGCCGCGAATGGCCTCTCGTGCGCGCTCGAGGGCAACGCCCCGGGGTTCTGCGTCCCCGACACCGATGCCTACCGGTCGCTCGGCGTCGAACCGGTGTGCGGGTTGCCGCTCGTGACGACCTGCTCGGCGCTCACCAGCGCCCGCCTACTCTCGATCGACGCCCGGGTCGAGGAGGATGAGATCGTGGTGACCTGGGAGGCCTCGGCCGGCTTCCCCGGGCTGCGTTACATCGTCGAGGAACGGGCGCAAGGCTCGTTCGTGCCGCGTGGAAGCGTCGACGCACGGGCAGACCAGGCGGCGAGCCAGACCTACGAATTTCGCTTCGCGGCGCAGACCGGCGGCGTGGTGACGATCCGCCTGCGCCAGCGCGATCCGGACGGGACGGAGTCGCTCAGCGACGAGATCAACCTGCTCGTCGAAATCGACCAGGCCATCATTCTCCTCCCGCCCTACCCGAACCCCGTGAGCGCCCGCGCTGAGTCGGCCGTGGGCGTACGTCAGACCGAGCGCGTCCGGGTGGCGCTCTACGATCTCCTCGGCCGGCGCGCGGCCGTGCTGCTGGATGACGTGCTGGACGCCGGCGCCGTGCGGTACCTCACGATCAACGCCGGCGGACTGGCCGACGGGACCTACGTCCTCCGCGCCGAGAGCCCATCCTCCACGGTATCCCGCATCGTCACCCTGCGCCGCTGACCCGTCACCGCCTGAAGTGATCGTCGGCGAAATCCATGAACACGTTCCAGTCCGCCAGCCCCACACCATGCCCGCCGGGACGGATGTGGTAGCCGAGGTCGCCGTGTATCAACCGGTTGACGCCGGGCATCCGCGGGCTGGCTAATCCATCGGTGCCGAGGAGGCGATAAACCGGGTCGATCTCGACGAGCGACAGGAATTCGCCGGCGGGATCCGCCCAGGTATCTCCTTCGGCGCTCGCCACGAGCAAGGGTCGCGGAGCGATCAGCGCAAGCAGGCTATGCTGATCGACGGGCATGGCGTCCTCGCGGTCGTTGTAGGTCCGGAAGCGCTCATTAAACCAGTGCGGAAAGGCCGTATTGATCGCCTGCACCGTCTCGCCCAGCCGACGCCGGCTGATGGCCGCGCCGCCGCAACCCGACTGGTTGGATATCACGAGCGCGACCCGTTCGTCGGTCGCGCCGGCGAGCAGGGCCGCCTTTCCGTTGCGCGAGTGCCCCATCACGGCGATGCGCGCGGGGTCGACCAGCGGCTCCTGCGCGAGATAGTCTACCGCGCGTTGCATCCCCCACGCCCAGGCGGCGAGGGTGCCCCAGGACGTTTCCGTGCGCCCGGTCGTCCCGTTGAGCGGGATGTGTGGATGGATGCCGTCCGTGAAGTCGTCCCGGTCGGGATCGACGTCGCCATGATAAAAGGTGGCTATCGCATATCCGCGCGCGACGGCTTCGCGGAAAGGCCACCGGTCGGCGCTGGTGCCGCGCGATGCTTCGGTGGCCTGGTTGTCGATCACGCCTTCGCCGCGCTCCGGAATCCAGTGGGGCGAGATCGGGATCGTGGGGTCGTCCGTCGTGGTGTGGTTGCCGAGGAAGTTCAGCCCGAGGATGACGGGCGCCGGCGCGCCGTTGGGCGCGATGAGCAGCAGCTCGATCGGCGGCGTCCCGGCCGGCCCGTAGTCGAGCCGCACCAGCTTCTTCGTCGCGGCACCGTCGAAATACCCGGTATCCTCCTGGATCACGCGCGCGCGGACGTTGGCCGGCGGCGACGGCATGAAGCCATATTCGTTTTCGAGGACGAGGCGGAGCAACTCGCGCCGGCGCGTTCCGGTCCACTGCTCCGGCGTCCGGACCGGAACGCCTTCATCCGTGGTGAGGAGCGGCGGCAGGGTGGCGCGGTAGGCCACGCGTTCTGGGTCCAGTTCGGGAAGCCGTTCGCTCCCGGTGGTGCCGGCGCCGGCACAGCCGGCCAGCCCAGCGCCCAGCGCGAGCAGTGCGATGCGGAAGAAAGTCGCCATCGTTTTTCCGGAATGAGGGCGCGGAGCGCCGGGGGAATTTCGCCAGGACGCACGGATGCGCCGGCAGACGGAGCGATGCCGCGGGGTTCGCGGTGCACACCGGGCATCGGGGGGAATATACACGGATTTCGGCGGGAAACCTTCGGCGCGGCGCGTTCGTTAGGCCCTTACGTACGGGAGTCATGCTCTATCACTTCGTACGCATGATTAAGCAGTCTGGCGACCATCATCGTCAGGCTGCTGCCTTTTCCGGGCTGCCCCTCCTTTCTCCGCCCCGCGATCAGGGAACGATCGTTGCTCCGCTGCTCACGCAGGTTTCCTACAGTTTCTCCACAGCTCATCGCCATTCCTGTGACAATCCGCGCATTTTCCGGTCGTACTCTTACCTATTACGGATATCCGCACGCGCTGGCCCCGACCGTTCGCGTGATTCATGCCGGCCGGCGCGCTCGCGATTTTTCCTCCTCTCCTACCATGAAGTCACTTTTCTTTTTCTTTCTGAGTCTGTTCGTCTTCCTGTCGATCGACGCCTCGGCGCAAACGATTTCCGTCGCGCTGCCCGACACCGTCACCCAGGAGACGACGATCGATCTGCCCGTCGTGCTGGGCGATGCGACCGGGCTCAACGTCGTGGCCTTCAACATGGTCGTCTCGTTCGACTCGACGATCATCGCGATCGACAGCGTCACGACGGCCGGCTTCATGGCCGACGGCATGATCCTGACGACCAATTTCGGGACGCGGGATCGGGTGGTGGTCGCCGGCGCCGGCGCGGCGTTCCTCAGTGGCGGTGGCGTGCTGCTCGAACTCCATGCCCGGTTCGTCGGAGCCGGCCAGACCGATCTCCGGTTCGAGCGGTTCACCTTCAACGAGGGGTCGCCGCAGGCCGAGGTTACGAGCGGCAAGGTGAGCAACGTAGGCCGGGTGGCCAATGAAGACGAGGCCGTCCTCCCCGCCGGCTTCCTGGCGCACGGCAATTACCCCAACCCGTTCTCTTCCACGACGACCGTCCGGTTCGATCTGCCGGCAACGGCCCCCGTGACGATCGACGTGTACGATGTACTCGGACGGCGCGTCGCCGCGACGGCGACCGCACTCGTGCCTGCCGGAAAAAATCGGGAAGTACCCCTTACCGGCCTGCAGCTGCCCGCCGGCATGTATATCTATCGCCTGCGCGCCGAACTTCCGTCCGGCGAACGCGCGATCAGTAGATTGATGACCATTATTCGATAGGATCGAACGCCGCCCGACCGGAGAACCTAACACGTTTCCGAACGGTTCACCGGCTGGCGCATCCCCCAACCGATTGGTAGCCTTTCACCATGGAATTACAGATTCGCGATCATGACGAGCCCTACGGCCGTCCGCTCGCGCAGATCCTGACCGATCTGCGCAAACCCATCCCGGCGCACATCATACAGAACCGACAGGTCGGCGGCCGGCGGGTCAAATACCTGAATCTCAACGACACCATCGCCATCCTGGATCAGTTCGCACCCGGCTGGGAAGGCGCCGTCACCAACATCTACGCCGCGGCAAACCGCATCCACGTGAGCTACCGGCTCACGATCCACGCGGAAGAAGGGAAGTTCTCCAGAGAGGCCACCGGGAGTGAGCCAATGGATGCGATGCAGGGCGATCCTGTATCCAACGCGGAGAGCAACGCGTTCCGAAACGCCGCGGCGAAGTTCGGACTGGCGCTCTACCTTTAGGGCATCACACCCGGAGGCGCCGCATCACCCTGGCTGCTATCGATCCATCGATGCCAGGGACCATGAAGACATGCATTGACTGCGCCAGCACGGAAACGACCATCCTGAGTTTGAGGAAGGACGCCACGATCGTATCGATCGAACGCGTCTGCACCACCCACCTCCTCCGCCGCATCGAGTGGATGAACCGCCAGTATCCAGATATGTCCTACGAGGCGCGAATCCGCGCCGACCTGGCGAAGAAGGGGTAAAGGAGGTTCAAGGTTTGAGGTTCAAGGTTTATGGACGGGCTTTACCCCATTCCTTAAACCTTGAACCTCAAACCTTGAACCCTTAGCCCGGTATTTCCAGCTGGCCTTCGCTGGATGCCACGACGGTCGCGACGACCGCGTCGCCGGTGATATTGGTGACCGTACGGAGCATGTCCAGAATTCGGTCGACCCCCAGAATCAGGGCGATGCCGGCGCTCGGGATGCCGACCGACTCGAGGATGATGACGAGCATCACGATGCCGGCGCTCGGCACGGCCGCCGTCCCGATGCTCGCGAGCAGCGCGGTGAATACGATGGTCATCTGCGCCGCGAGGTCGAGCCCCAGCCCGAGGGTTTGCGCGATAAAAACGGCCGCGATGGCCTGATAGAGCCCCGTCCCGTCCATGTTGATCGTGGCTCCAAGCGGCAGCACGAACGACGACACTTCCTCCGAGACGCCGAGGTTCTTTTCGGCGCATTCCATGGTTACCGGCAGCGTGGCCCCGCTCGACGAGGTCGAAAACGCCACCAGCTGCGCCGGCGCGATTCCTCTGAAGAACTGGGATATCCGCATTTTGGTGAACAGGCGCAGCAGGAGCGTATACGTCCCGAACATCTGCAGCGCCAGACCGAGCACTACCGCGATGCAGTAGTACCCGAGCGCGGCGAGGAGTTCGACGATATCCCCGAGCCCTCCCCGGGCAATCCCCGTGATCGTATCCGCAAGCAACGCAAAAACGCCCAGCGGCGCCATGTACATGATGACGTCGACCAGCTTGATGACCAGTTCGTTCAGGCTCTCGAAGAGGCTCAGCAGCGGCGCGCTCTTTTCGCGTGGGATCATCAGCAGGCCGATTCCGAAGAAGATCGCCACGAACACGACCTGCAACATATTCCGGTTATTCGCCGCCGATTCGAAGAAATTGCTCGGGACGATGTCGACGATCGGCTGGAGGGGTCCGCGGTTGCGGGCGGCTTCGGCCTGCTCCTGCCGCGCCGAGACATCCTGCTGGTACGTCGCCTGGAGCTGGTCGCGCAGTTCCGCCGGCACGGTGTGCCCCGGCTTCAGCACATTCACGATGGCAAGGCCGATGAGCAGCGCGACAAGCGTGGTGCCCATGTAGATGGCGATCGTCTTGCCCCCGATGCGCGACAGGCGCTGCAGGTTCGCCAGCGACGCGACGCCGGTGACGAGCGACGCCAGCACCAGCGGCATCGCGATAAACTGCAGCAGCCGGAGGAAGATCGTCCCGAACGGCGCGATCCAGCGGCTCGTGAAGGCATTCCAGCCCGCCGCCGCCGCCACGATCCCGAACACGAGGCCTAGCACCAGCCCGATGATGATCTGCCAGTGCAACTTCTTATACCAGGGCATACACGATGGTCGATTTGTTGGTGTGGGAGGCGCCAATATAGCGGACTACGATCGAAAATACCCGCCCACACACAGAATCGTCAGCTCCCGCCCCAGGCCAAGCCCAGCCCCGCGCCGACCGCCGCCCCTACCGCCGTGGCCGCGACATTGACGACGTCGTTCGTCACCCAGTCCCAGCCCCGCACCCGCTCGCTCGCCGCCGCGGGCCGCTCGGTCGTATTGCCCCGCTGATCGCGATACAGCGCCTGCGCCGTGGCGCCGAGCAGGCTATCGGCGAACGCCCCCGCCACGCCGCCCATGCCCACGGCGGCCACACCCAGGACCGGGAGCAGCCCCAGCATCCCGCCGGCGGCGCCCATCCAGATCGCGCCGGCGCACGCCCCCAGGCTGCCGCCCCAGGTCACGCCGCCCGACGTGCCCGCGGGCACCCGCCGACCCGTGGTGATGAGCCGGGGCTCGGCGCGCGCCAGGCCGCCCAGTTCCGTGGCCCAGGTGTCGGCGGCGGCGGCGGAAAAGGCGCCGACGAATCCCCAGAGGAAGGCCGTCTCCGGCGAGACCGCGTAGAGCCCGAGCATGAGCCACGCCACCCCGCCGTTGGCGAGCACCTGGCCGGCATCCCGCCGGCTCCCCTTCTCCACCCGCGCTTCCGCATCCGCCTTACGCGCACGCCCGACCCGGGAAAGGAGGCTCGTCGGGATAAAAAAAGCCATCGCCAGCCAGAACCATGCGGCGCCGCCAAACGCGAGCAGACAGAGACCGAACGCCGTGGCCGTCAGGGCGCCCGACCGGGTCAGCAGATGCAGCCGGTACGCCAGGTACCCGCCGGCCGCGGCCGCCGGCAGGACGAGGATGGGATGCGGCAGCGCGAGAGAAAGGTCAGCCATTGCTTTGGTTAAAAAACACTATATTAAGCCCCCGGTTTATCGCCCGTCCTAACGCACGCAGCACCTGTTTTTTATGCGTTTCGCCACCATCGCTCTTGTCTTCGCCTGCGCCGCCCCCGCCTTCGGCCAGTCCAATCCCCCCGATTCGACGCGCATCGTCGCCGTAGAGGATGCGTTCGCCGTCTTCTCGGACAGCAGCCTGACGGTCGCCGGCAGCGGCCTGCTCTCCAACGACGAGATCGTCGGGGTGGATTCCGTCGTGGCGGTGCTGGTCGACCCGCCGGCGCATGGCGCCGTGCTTCTCGCGCCTTCCGGCGCCTTCACCTACACGCCCGCGACCGGGTTCAGCGGCGACGATACGTTCAGCTATCACATCCAGACGGTGCCCCGCC
>JAWKNW010000036.1 GCA_041391505.1 Rhodothermales bacterium | reverse complement strand
GGGGAGACGGGGTTGCTGGTGGAGGGCGGCTCGCCGGCCGCGCTGGCGTCCGGCATCCTCGATGCGATCGCCGACCCGGATCACCTGCACATGATGGGCGCCCGGGCGCGGCACATCAGCGCCACGCGGTATGCCTGGAAGGACATCGGCGAACAGACGCGGGCCGTGTACGCGTCGTTGGATCGCTAAACGCAGGCACCAGCACGAGCTTTCGTCATTACCCGCCTGGCATCCCAACCCGGTATCCCGACCACGCAGCCCTGCATAGCCATCCTGCATTGAGCCGCTCGATCGCATGATGGGAGATCTCCTTCAACGCCCCACACCACGCAGCCCCATATGGCCCCCGTACTTCAGTGCGGGGCCGGCAGAACCCCATCGCCATCCAGTTATGAGCCGATCGGGAGATCCTTCAACGCCCCACCCCACGCAGCCCCATATTGCCCCCGTACTTCAGTGCGGGGCCGGCAGAACCCCATCGTCATCCAGTTATGAGCCGCTCGGGAGATCCTTCATCGCGTTCAGGATGGATCCTGAACGCAATTCAGGACACGCCCCGAGTCTGAAAGGATTTCAGACTCGGGGCTAGTTCCTCGACGTGTTGCTGCTGAGTTCGCCTCGGGCGATGGCGGGGCGGGTGCGGTCCTGGCGCTGCTTGTGGATCTCGGCCCGGAGGATCTGGGCGAGCTGTTTGACGAACGGCGGGATCAGCATGCCGGCCGGATAGATCGGCATGATGTGGGTGTCCACTTCCTTCGCAATCGAATACCAGAGCATCTCGCTGGGGCGGTTCACGCTGTATTCCTTGCAGGCGCGGAAGTGCATGATGCGACCGGGGTATGCGCTCGGACGGTAGGTTTCGGCGGCGCGATCGTTGGCGGCCCACACGCGGGCGAGCACGCTGTTGTCCACGACGCCGGCTTTCTTGCGCTTGCCGGGCCGCAGCCAGCCGAACAGCGAGCCGAACCAGACGCGGCGGCGTCGCTTCAGCTCGGCGAACTTCTCGTCGAGGAACATGCGTCGCTCCGGTCCGGAGAGCTGGAGGAAGTTGCGCAGGTGGAATTCGATCTTCTGGTAGTTGTAGTGCAGCCTCGACCAGAGCGTCGCCGGCTTTTCGTTGATCCAGTTGTACGTTTCGAGCATGGCGACGATGTCCGCCTCCAGCCCGCGCGCCCGCAGCTGCTGGGCGACTTCGAGCGCGATCGTGCCGCCGAGGCAGTAGCCGACCAGATAAAACGGACCCTTTGGCTGGACGCGCAGGATTTCCTGTACGTAGCGTTCGGCCATCTCTTCGACCGTGCCGAGCACGGGCATCTCGCCGTCGAGCCCCTGCGACTGGAGACCGTAGACCGTCTGGTCCGGCCCCATGTGGACGGCCAGGTCGCGATAAAACAGCACGTTGCCGCCGGCGCCATGGATGCAGAATATCGGCGCCGTGCCCCGCCCGGCCTGGATCACCACGAGCGGGGACCAGCCGTCGACATGCTTGCCCCGGATCCGGTCCGCGAGGCTCGCGATGGTCGGCGACTGGAGCATGACGGCGAGCGGGAGGTGCACGTCGGGATAGCGGTTCTGGATCTCCTCGAAGATCGAGACGGCGAGCAGCGAGTGACCGCCGAGTTCGAAGAAGTTCTCGTGGGATCCGATGTGGGAGATGCCCAGCGCTTTTTCCCAGATCTGGGTAAGCACGATTTCGACCTCGTCGACGGGCGCGGTGCGCCGTTCGATGGGGCGGCGGGCGTCGACGTGGCGCGGGATGGAGTCGCCGCTCGTGAGGGATTGCGTGAGCGATCCCGGGACGAGCTCGACGTGTGAAACGGGCGCCGTGTCGTCGGACGCCGGCTCGTCGGCATCGGGCTCCGGCAGGCCGAGCCAGGGGAGCCGGCCCGCCGGCTGGCTGAAGTCGCGCGCCATTTCCTCCAGAATGCTCCGCATGCCCTCCAGCAGCCGGTGGACCGACTCGCCGCTGAACTGGTCGATGCGGTAGTCGACCTGAAGCACGACGTCGGCGTCCTTGATCTCCACGTAGAGGGCGAGATCGAAGTTGGCGCTGTCCGCCGGAATGTCGAGGATCTGCGTCGCGACGCCCGGCAGGGAAAAGCCCCTGGAGAGCCCATCCTGGAACGTAAAGAAGGCCCGGGTCAGCGGCACCCGCTTGACGGACGGGATCTCGACCAGCTGCTGAAACGGCACATCCTGGTGATCGCTGATTTCCACCACGCTCCGGGCGATGCGGCCGGCTATCTCCTTGAGCGTGTCGGCCTCCTCGATGCGCGTCCGGAACGGGAGGACGTTGTTGAAATACCCGATG
This sequence comes from Rhodothermales bacterium, assembly GCA_041391505.1. NCBI lineage: Bacteria > Pseudomonadati > Rhodothermota > Rhodothermia > Rhodothermales > Rhodothermales bacterium. Next base: position 40,316 of record JAWKNW010000036.1, on the reverse strand, counting down.
ATCGGCTCCAGCTCCTCGCGGCGCCGGCCCGACAGCGGCGCGCAGACGATGAGGTCGCGCTGGCCCGTGAAGCGGAAGAAGGTGAGATTGAGCGCGGTCAGGAAGAGCACGAACGGCGTCACTTCTTCCTTCAGGCTGAGCGCGCGTAGCGATTCGGTCAGGGGCGCCGGCACCGTCCAGTTGCGGCTTGCGGCGCTCGTCGATCCGGAGGCCTGCGCGGTAGGCCGGCCGGTCGGCAGGGTCAGCGGCTGCGGCTTGCCGGCCAGGTAGGAGGCCCACCAGTCGCGGTGCAGGTCCGCCTCCTCACTCTGCAGCCATTCCGTATGCCAGAGGGCGAAATCCGCGTAGTCGATGACGAGCGGCTCCGCCTCGATGGGCTCGTCGGCGAGGAGGGCGTTGTAGCCGGCTTGAAGCTCGTTGAAGAACACGTTGAACGACCAGCCGTCGCTCACCACGTGGTGCATGGTCACGGTGAAGACGTACCGGCCGGTCGCGACCTTCATGAGTCGGCAGCGGATCGGCGCCGTGTTTTCCAGGTCGAACGGCTGCCCGTAATCGCGACGCGCCAGCTCGATCGCCTCGTCGAACGCCTCCTGCTCCGGGGCGTCGCTGAGGTCGATGTAGGGGAGGGTGTAGGCGCTCTCCGCTTCGATCCACTGGATCGGCTTGTTCTTTTCCCACGCGAAGCGCGCGCGCAGCACGCCATGCCGGCGGAGGATGTGATCGATAACCCGTTCAAACGCGCCGATATCGAGCGCGCCGCTAAATTCCATGCTCTCGATGATGTTGAACATCGAGGTGCCCGGTATCAGGCGCTCCTGCATCAGCAGGCGCTGCTGGCCTGGCGAGAGGGGGAAGGCAGCCGGATTTTCACGCCGGTTGATGGTAGCGCCCGTTCTCGAAGTGGTCTGGCGTTTCTCCTGCAGCTTGCGTTCCAACAACGCCCGCTGCTCAGGCGAGAGCCGTTTGAGGGCGTCTTCGAGCTTGCTCATGGTTAGTCAGGTACCGATTGTAAAGGGGGCAGGGCGGTACGGTTCAGGGTTTGAGGTTTAAGGTTCAAGGTCGCCTGACGCCAGGATAGCCTTGAACCTCGAACCTCAAACCTTGAACCGTACCAACTTCAGGCCAGTTATTCGTCTTTCTTGAGCTGTGCCGCGATTTCTGCAGCAGTGAGCCCTTCCAGTTCCTCGATCATGCTGAGGATATCGTCTTCTTCGCCGCCCGACTGCAGTTCGAGGACCGCGAGGGCCTGTTCGGCGATGGTCGGTCGCTCGAAGAAGGTTCGCAGCGGGAAATCGACCTCGAACGCCTTCCGGTAGCGCGCGATGACGCGCGTCGCCTGGAGGGAGTGGCCTCCGAGGTCGAAGAAGTTGTCCGCCGTCCCGATGTGTTCCATGTTCAAAACCTGGCTCCAGATTTCGGCGATGGTGGTTTCCGCCGGCGTTTGCGGGGCCATGAAGACCGTAGCGCGGGGCGTCGGCGCCTCGTCGGGGGCCGGCAGCGCCTTGCGATCCAGCTTGCCATTGGGCGTCTTGGGCAGCGCGGCGAGGCGGATGAGGTGCGCGGGCACCATGTACGCCGGCAGCCGCTGCTGCAGGAAGAGGCGGAGGTCCTGCGCGTCGAGTTCGCGCTGGTCGGACACGGCGTAGTAGGCCGCCAGGACGGGATCGCTGCCGCTCGGATCGTGCACGATCACTGCGGACTCCGCGATCGCCTCGTGTTCGTCGAGGTTCGCCTCGATCTCCCCGAGCTCGATCCGGAAGCCGCGGATCTTCACCTGGGCGTCGGTGCGGCCGAGGCACTCGAAGGTGCCGTCGGGCAGCATCCGGGCGAGGTCGCCGGTGCGATAGAGCTTCTCGCCCTCCGCAAACGGATGGTCCACGAAGCGCTCCGCCGTCAGGTCGGGGCGGTTGTGGTAGCCCCGGGCGAGGCCGGCGCCCCCGATGTAGAGTTCGCCGGTGGCGCCCAGAGGAGCGGCCTGCAGGTGTTCGTCCAGCACATAAAACTGGGTGTTGGCGATGGGCAGACCGATCGAGATGACCTGGTCCTTCGGCGCGATGCGGTGGACGGACGACCAGATGGTCGTTTCCGTCGGTCCGTACATGTTCCAGAGCGAGCCGCAGCGGGAAAGCAGGTCGCGCGCCAGCGCCGGCGCCATGGCCTCGCCGCCGCAGAGCGCCTTCAGGCTGGCCTTGCCCTGCCATCCGGCCTCGATCAGCATGCGCCAGGTAGCCGGCGTGGCCTGCATGATCGTGACGCGGTGCCGGTCGATGGCTTCGGCGAGCTGGCGGCCGTCCATGCTCTGTTCCTTCGAGAGGATGACCAGCGTCGCGCCGGCGATCAGCGGCAGATACAGTTCGAGGCCGGCGATATCGAAGCTCAGGGTCGTCACGTTGAGCATGACGTCGCCGTCGACGATGCCCGGCTCATCCTGCATGGAGCTGAGCAGGTTGACCAGCGCCCGGTGCGGGATCTCGACGCCCTTCGGCTTGCCCGTCGAGCCCGAGGTGTAGATGATGTACGCGAGGTTCTCGCCGGTGAGATCGACTTTCGGCTTGTTTTTCGACCGCTTGTTGATCTTGCTCCACTCGGCGTCCATGCTCACCACGTTCAGGCTCGGGGCGAACTGGCGGGTGTCCAGCTGTTCGAGCAGGGCATTCTCCGTCAGGAGGGTCGCCATCCCCGAGTCCTCGATCATGTGCATGATGCGCGCCTGCGGGTACGCCGGATCCATCGGCACGTAGACGCCGCCGGCTTTCAGGATGCCGAGGAGCGCGACGAGCATGCCGGCGGAGCGTTCCATGTGCACGCCCACGACGACTTCCGGACCCACGTTCATGCCCTGCAGAAAGCGCGCAAACTGGTTGGCGTATTCGTCCAACTCCAGGTAGGTCAGCGCGGTCTCCTCGAAACGCACCGCCACCTTGTCCGGCGTGACGACGGCCTGGGCCTCGAACAGCTCGTGAAACGCCGTGGCCGTCGGGAGCGCCGCCATCGAGGCGTTGCGCTGGGCCTCGAGCAGGCTCTGTTCGTCCTCCGAGGCCATCCGCAGCTGGGCGATCGGCGTCTCGGCGTTTTTGCCGATGCTGAGGATCAGGCTCTCGAAGTAGCTGATCCAGCGCCGCATCGTCGACTCGTCGAACAGGTCGGCGTTGTAGTCGAGGTCGACCACGAAGCCGCTCTTCATCTCGTTGAGGTTGAAGAAGAGGTCGAACGTGACGGCGTGGCGGGGCGCCTGCCGGATCTCCACGGCCAGGTTGTGGAAGGCGACGCCGCGGTCGTCGTGATCCAGGTTGAACTGGACCTCGGCGAGCGGAATCCGGCCCGGGTGGCGCGGCAGCGTGAGGCGCTGCAGGATGCCGCCCAGGGTGCATCCGTTGTGCTCGAACGCATCGAGCACCGACGTGGTCATCTGCTTGAGAAACTGCCGCGCCGTCGTCTCGCCCGAGAGGCGGGTGCGCAGCGGAAGCAGGTTCACGCAGTGTCCGACCAGATAGTCTTCCCCGTAGTTCAGCTGGCCGGCGGTCGGCATCGCCACCACGATGTCTTCCTGGCCTGCGAGGCGGGACAGGAGGATGTTGAAGACCCCCATCGTGAGGCTGAAGAGGCTCACCTGGAGTTCCGAGGCGATCTTCTTGGCCGCCACATAGACGGACGGGTCGAAGAGGTAGTGCACCGTCGCCCCGCGGGACGATTTGAACGCCGGACGCGGGCGGTCCGTCGGCAGCTGGAGCGGCTGGGGCGCGTTGGCGAATTGCTCCACCCAGTACGCGTAGCTCTCCTCGATGTCCTCGCTCGTCTGCTGTTCGATTTCTTCGCGGACGTAGGCGCCGAACGAGCCGGCTTCGGCCGGCACATACCCTTCGCCGCGGCTTGCGGCGCTGTATCGCTTGCCGATCTCCTGCAGCAGCACCGACCACGACCAGCCGTCGCACACGATGTGGTGGGCGGCGCACATCATCACGTGCTCCTGGTCGCCGAGGCGCAGCACCTCGACCCGCATCAGCGGGCCGCGTTCGAGGTCGAACGGCGTGGTGGCGTAGCGTTTCAGCATCGACTGGAACGCGGCCTCGCGCTCTTCCGCCCGCAGGCCGCTCACGTCGTTGAGCGGGATCTCGATGGCTTCGGGCGCGGCGATCGACTGGAACTGGCCGTCGCGGTCGAACCGGAGGTGCAGCGCTTCATGCCGGCGGAACGTCGCGTTCACGGCGTCGCGCAGCTTCTCGATATCGAGCGCGCCCTTGAGGCGGACGTAAAACGGTTCGTTGAAGGCGCACGAGGCTTCGGCGCTGATCTGGGTGGCGAGCCAGATCTCCGTCTGGGATTCGGTGAGGGCGAAGGCGGCGTCCGCGCCGGCCGCATCAGCGGACGGCGCTACCGACTTTTTTGGCGATTCCTCGGCTATGCCCACCTTCAGTTCGATCGACCCCGGCTCCGGGAGGAATCCTCCTTCCTGCAGCTCGATGATGCTCTCCTTGATCGCCGTGATGATGCGCTCCTCATCTTCCTCGGTGTGCGCGGTCGACAGGAAGCAGTTGTCGAGGAAGCCGCGGGTGAAGATGCCTTTGTCGAGCAGGTGGAAGTACAGCATGTCGATGTACTCCATGTCGTGCGCATAGGCGAACCGGAACAGGGAGGTATACTGGAGCAGCCGCACCGGCACGCCGCGTTCGTCGAGGAACGCGTTGACGTTGTCGACGAGGCGCTTGGTCCGCATCGTCAGGTTCTCTTGGAGCGAGGGTCCTTCTTCCTTCACCTTGAGCAGCACCGCCTTTGCGGCGGCGAGAGCCAGCGGGTGGCGGACGAACGTGCCGGCGAAAAACGTCATGTCGGCTTCGGGCACCGAGTCGTCGCCGTACTGCCACGTGCCGCTGTCGAGGCCGTCCATGTATTTCGCGACGCCGGCGAGGGCGCCCATGGGCATCCCGCCGCCGATGATCTTGCCGTAGGTGGCCATGTCGCCCTTGACGCCGAACCACTGCTGGGCGCCGCCGATGCTGGCGCGGAAGCCGGAGATGACTTCGTCGAACACCAGGGCGATGTCCAGCTCGCTGGTCAGGTCGCGCAGCTTGTGCAGGAATTCGCGCGGCTGGAGGTCGGGCTTCGAGCTCTGGACGGGCTCGACCAGGACCATCGCGATCTCGTCCTCGCGCTCGCGGATCACTTCGAGTGCGCGGGGATCGCTGTAGTCCATCACGATGCAATCTTCCGCGATGCTCCAGGGCACGCCGGGGGCCGCGGGGATGGCGCCTTCCTTGCCGCTGGGATTCGGGCGGGCGAGCACCTGCTCGAAGTTGCCGTGGTAGGCGCCCGAGAAGAAGATGAACTTGGTTTTGCCGCTGTAGAGGCGCGCCAGGCGAATGGCGGCCATGACGGCTTCGGAGCCGGTGTTGCAGAAGGTGGCACGCTCGAAGCCGGTCAGTTCGCAGAGCATCTGGGCGACTTCGCCGGCCATCGGCGACTGCGGCCCCAGCTCCACGCCCAGCTGCAGCTGCTCGGCGACGGCGTCGGTGATGAAGTCCGGCGAGTGCCCGAACAGGTTCAGGCCGAAGCCCATCGCGATGTCGACATACTCGTTGCCGTCGATGTCCCACACCTTCGATCCTTTCGAGCGGACCGTGGTGATCTGGTACACCATCTCTTTCCACATGAGGCGGAAGCCGGCGATGCCGCGCGGGTCGGCGAAGCAATTACGGTACTGCTGGGCGAGGCGCTTGGACTCCGCCGTCTTTTTCGTGAGTCGCTCGACGAGCGCGTCGAGGTGCTGCTGCTGCCGCGGGGTGAGGCCGCCGTCCTTCGCTTTCTGGATCGGCTTATACGGGCCGAACCGCTTGCGCATCAGCTGTTCTTCGATCGTCTCTTTCTTTTCCGCCTTGCCTTTTTTTACGGCCGGCTTCGCGGCTTCGGCAGGCGTCGCGGGCGCCGCGGGGATGGCGGGTTCGGCAGCCGGCAGGGCGGCCGGGGCCTGGGGCGCCGGCATCGCCATGGGCACCGTCGCCCCGGTGAGCATCGCGAGCTGCATCGACATCAGCTGCAGCTGCTGCTGCATGATATTCTTCAGGCCGTCCGCCGAGGCGCCGCCCTGCACGGGGGCTGCGAAGGCGATCGGCGCGACGGGCATCGCGACCGGCATGGGCGCGGGCGCCGCCATGGCGGGCATCGGGGCCGGGACGGGAGCCGGCGCGGGCGCGGGCAGGGCGCTGGAGGCGCCGTCGCCGGCTTCAGGCGTCGCCGCGGGCGCGGGGGCCGCGGCGGCCGGCAGCACATCGTCCGACACCTTCTGATCGAGGAAAGCGATCAGCGCCACCGGCGTCGACACGTCTTCGATCAGCTGGCGAAACGAAATCTTTACGCCGAAATGTTTTTTGATGGCCTGGCTGAACTGGATGAGGAAAAGCGAATCGAATCCCAGTTCCAGAAAGGTCGAGGCGTTGTCGAGCTCGCTGAGATCGAACCCGGAGAGATCCATCAGAACCGAGCGAAGCTTGCCCTGTACGCGGGTCTGGCGGTCGGACATGGGTGAAGTAGACATCTACGTTCCTATAACTACTAGTGAAAGAGTCGAATAACGATGCGGGATGCGTGGGTCCGATACACTACTACTGCGAATGCCAGGCCTGCAGCTGCCGGGCCATGACCTCGATCTGTTGGGCGACGATGCGCCGGATCATCTCGTCGGGCACGGCATGGGGGGAGCCGTCGCCGGCGTGTGCATCCGGCGCGTACCCGTTCGAGAGCGACGAAGCGGGGGCCGGTGCGGCAGCGAGATGTGCGGGGGTTGTTTCAGTATTCGTCACGTCCTCGTCCTCCGCCGAAGAAGAAACCTGGTCGTACCAGAATCGCTTGCGTTCGAAGGGGTAGGAGGGAAGCGGCACGCGGAGTCTGAACTCGTCGGGGTAGCAGGCTTTCCAGTCGATATCCACGCCGCCCTGCCACAGCCGGCCCACGACGCCGAGCGCGAACGCGGCAGCCGAAACCTCCTGCTGAACGTGCGGGAGCGACGACAGGATGACCTGTTTTTCCTTCCGCTCCGGGTGCTGGCGCGCCAGCGTGCTGAGCGTCTGGCCGGGGCCTACTTCGAGGAGCACGCGGTTGGCATCCCCGACGAGGGCGCGGACGCCGCCGGCGAAGTCGACCGTCCGCCGCAGGTGCGTGGCCCAGTATTCGACGTCGGTGGCCAGCTCGGGCGTCAGCCGCTCCCCGGTCACGGTCGAGATAACGGGGATCTGCGGCGCGTGGAGCGTCATGCCGCTCAGCGCCGCCCGGAAGGCCGGCACCGCCGGCTCCATCATGGCCGAATGGAAGGCATGCGAGGTGTGCAGCGGACGCACGGAGATCTCGCGCTCCTCCAGCGCCTTCTCGAACGCGCCGATCGACAGCGTCGGGCCGGATACGACGCAGAGCGCCGGACTGTTGATGGCCGCGATCTCGAGGTCGTCGGGCAGCAGGGCCCGCACTTCGTCGACCGGCAGGCGCACGGCCAGCATCGAGCCGGACGGCAGGTCCTGCATCAGCTTGCCCCGCGCGGCCACGAGGGCGAGCGCATCCTCCAGCGAAAACACGCCGGCGAGGCAGGCCGCCACGAACTCGCCCACGCTGTGGCCGATCATCGATTCGGGCTGGATGCCGTACGACATCCAGTACTGCGCCATCGCGTAGCTGACCGAGAAGATGCCCGTCTGGGCGATCATCGTGTCGTTGATACGCGCCCGCGCCGCATCTTCGTGCTCGGGCGACGGGTAGAGGAACTCGCGGAGGTCGAGGCCCAGATGCGGCCGCAGCAACTCGGCGCAGCGGTCCATCGCGTCGCGGAAGACCGGGGCGGTCCGGTAGAGATCCTGTCCCATGCCCACGTGCTGCGAGCCCTGGCCGGGAAACATGAAGGACACCGGCACCTGCCGGCGAATCTGGTGCACGGTGTAGACGCGCTGCGGGTCGGGATTCTCGAGCTGCGCGATCGCGTCCTCCCGCGTCGCCGCGACCAGCGTGCGGCTGTAGTTGAACACCTGCCGGCCCCGCTGCAGCGTGTAGGCCACGTCTGCCAGGTCGAGCTCCGGATGGTGTTTCAGATACCGCGCCAGGTTGGCGGTCATGGCGTCGAGCGCCGGCTGGCTCCGGGCGGAGAGGGTGATCAGATGCTGCGGCTGGCGGGAGGCCTCGCGACGCGGGGCCGGGCCTTCCTCGAGCACCACGTGGGCGTTGGTGCCGCCGACGCCGAACGAGCTGAGGCCGGCGCGGCGCGGCGCGCCGTCTACCGGCTGCCAGTCGGACAGCGCCGTGTTGACGTAAAACGGCGAATTCTCGAAGTCGATATTCGGGTTCGGCGTCTCGAAGTTGAGGCTCGGCGGGATCTGTTTGTTCGTCAGCGCGAGCGACGTCTTGATCATGCCGGCGACGCCGGCGGCCACGTCGAGGTGCCCGATGTTGGTCTTGAGCGATCCGATGGCGCAGAACTGGCGGTCGTCAGTGCCCATGCGGAAGGCGCGCGAGAGCGCGTCGATCTCGATCGGATCGCCGAGGGGTGTGCCGGTGCCGTGCGCCTCGATATAGGTGATCGTGCGCGGGTCGACGCCGGCGACGGCCTGCGCCAGCGCGACGGCTTCCATCTGCCCCTCGACGCTCGGAGCGGTATACCCCACCTTCGAGGCGCCGTCGTTGTTGATGCCCCAGCCCTTGATGACGGCATAGACGGTGTCGCCGTCCGCCACGGCGTCCTCGAGGCGCTTCAGGAGCACCACGGCGATGCCGTCGCCGAAGATCGTCCCGGCGGCGCCGGCGTCGAACGTGCAGCATTTCCCCACCGGCGACACCATGCCGTCGGGTTCGTAGAGGTAGCCGCGGTTCTGGGGAAAGCGAATCGTGGCGCCGCCGGCGAGCGCCATGTCGCACTGGTACGTCGTGAGGTTCATGCACGCCTGCGTCACCGCGACGAGCGACGACGAGCAGGCCGTCTGAATCGTCATGCTCGGCCCGCGCAGGTTCAGCTTGAACGCCACACGCGTTGCCATGTAGTCCTTGTCGTTGCCGAGTTCGTTCTTGAGCTCGCCGCCGTGGAACGAGTCGGCGAGCGCGCCGATGAACTGCGGATGGTCCTCCAGGCTGTTCAGGAGGTACGTATTCATGTAGCAGCCGGCGAACACGCCGACCGACCCCGGATAGGTGGTCGGCTCGTAGCCGCTGTTTTCGAACGCGTCCCAGCAGCATTCGAGGAAGAGCCGCTGCTGCGGATCCATGACGTGCGCCTCCTTCGGATAGATGCCGAAAAAGGCGGCGTCGAACTTGTCGGCGTCGGCCACCGAGGCGGCGCGGCGGACGAAATGCGGGTTGCCGACGAGCTTTTCCCGCTCGGCGGGGCTGAGGTTGAGCTCGTCGTCGGACAATTCGACGATGCTGCTCACCCCGTGCTTCAGGTTTTCCCAGAAGGTGTCCAGGTCGGTCGCCCCGGGAAAACGGCCCGCCATCCCGACGATGGCGATGCCTTCGAGCGGCGTTTTATCGGAAGAATCGATCATTTCTGTTTGTATTGCAGGATTCTTTGTCTATGGATAGCTGCTTTCTGCCGCTGCGCCCGGGTCTGGATCGTTGAGAGGGCGTCTGACGGCGTGGCGGCCGGCGCAAAAAAGCCGGCCTGCGCCCGGATCGTGGGCAGGGCGAAGAGTTGGGTCAGCGGCAGGCTCCGGCTGAGCTCCTCCTGGATCCGCGCGTGGATCTGAACGAGCTGGAGCGACGAGCCGCCCAGTTCGGCGAAGCCGTCGGTCGCGCCGATGCCGTCGATGCCGAACACGTCGGCCCAGATCGCGGCGATCTGCCGCTCGATCGGCGTCTGCAGCGGAGCGAACGGGGTCTGGAGCTCGGGCCGTGCGACGCGAACCCGGTGCAGCATCGCGACGAGCGCCTCCATGTCGGTCCATTCCGTCGCGATGCGGAGCCATCGCTGGGCCTCGGCGGGCCGGCCCGGGCCGGCGGAAAGCGCCGCGCCGTCCGTTTCGCGCGGCGCGGGCCCCGAGACCGAGGCGGCGGCCGCGGCGATCGGATCGAGGCCGGCGAGGCGCTCCGCGTCGTAGCGGTAGATGACGTGGTCGCCGTGGTCCATCCGCGCTTCCGGCCGCGTCGTGTCGAGGAACTGACGCACCGGCAGGTTGCGCGGCGTCTCGATGTAGGCGACGTCGACGAACCGGAGTCCGCGCCGGCGCGCCGTCTGTCCGAGATGGATGGCGATCCGCTGTTCGACGCTCCGGCCGAGGGCGCGGCAGCTGAGGAGCAGCGTGTCCACGAGGAGCGCCTCCGCGTTGGCCGTGAAGATGACGGCGCCGACGAGGCCGTAGTCGCCGAAACGGTCGCTGACATCCACGACGAAGGCGTCGCGTTTTCCGGAGAGGAGCAGGCCGGCGATCTGTTCCATCGAGCGCCGGATGCCCGACGCGTTGAACTGGTTCGTCCGCTGCGTCAACTGCGCGATGCGGGCGTACTGGCTGTCTCCCGGCGTCTCGATGCGGACCCGCAGGTCCAGCCGCTCGAGGAAGCCGGAAAAGCTGGGCGCGGCTTCCTGGAGCTGGGCGCGCTGTACGTTCGACTTGTAGTGGTCGGCGCGGCGGCGATCCTCGTCGGTCACCTGATAGCGGTCCAGCACCCAGAGGTTGTCGAGCAGCGCCGGCAGCGCCGCGGGGTCGGCCGGCACCTGGATGGTGAGCACGTCCGGGCACTGCGCGCTGACTTCGGCGCACTCGACCGGGTTGTCGTCGATGAAGATGAAGCTGTCGAGCCCGAGATCCAGCTCCGCGGCGAGCGCCTTGAGGTTTTCCGACTTGGGCTGCCAGTTGATCCGCCACGAAACGAGCTGTTCGCGCTGTAGCCGCATCGCCGGCTGGGCGTCGAATACGGCCCAGACGTCCGCTTCGCTGTTCTTGCTGCACAGACAGAGCAGCATCCCCTCGGCCTGCTGCCGGATGAGGAAATCCTGGAACGCGGCGAACGGGCCGTCGACCGAAACCCCGCTCGGGCCGACCTCTCCGCAGACCCCCTGCCAGAGGGTGTTGTCGCAGTCGGCGACGATGACTTTATAGGGCTTCCGATTCAACCCGCTGAATCGCCGCGCGATCGTCGTGGCGAGGGCCGTGTAGGCGGCGTCGGTGTACGGAATGTGCGCCGTGTGGTCCGCGAAGCGATGGTGGTAGTCGCCCAGGCTATAGCGCGCGGTCCAGGTCTCCGAGATGACGACGTGTACGCGCGGCAGCGGGTCGAGCTGTTCGGCGATGGATGCCTCGGCAAGCCGGATCGCCTGGGCCAGGGACGGCGCGGCGAGGGTTTCGAGGCTGGGCGGGCACAAAACGATCAGAAAGGGGGTGTTCGTCCGTGTCGTCGCCTCGCGGACGGCGGCGATGAACTCGTCGATGTTCTGGAGGAGGCGGGCCGGCAGCGGGAGGTCGTGCGCGCCGCCGGCGTGCAGGGGCGCGTCGTCCGGCATCCAGTCTTCGAGGCGGACGAGCAGCGCATTCAACGCCGCGTCGCCCGACATGAGGGGGCCGCCTTGCGCATACAGCTGCTGCAGGATCTGGTTGTACGGCGCAAACACGACACGGCCCGTCGCCCCGAGTTCATCCATCCAGAAACGGAGGGGGCGCTCGAGGGGTTCGGCCGTAAACGTAGCCGCGATCGCGATGGTGGAGCCGGCCGTCTGCGCAGAATCAGCGTTCATACCTGGTGTCGTCTATCCCGAAGTCGATGTTGACGGGTGCAACGGCATTAGTCAGACTGGCAGGCAGACAGCGTGGGTCGCACGGGCTCGTCAGGAATGGGCAAGAACCTCGAAGTGCAGCGGGGACCGGAATGGATTCGGTCGGCGGCGAGGTTCCTGGAGCTGTGGGAAGTGCGTGCCAGTCGGAGGTTATGCGTGCTAGAGTTACAGCGTTGAAAGGTCGCCCAATGAGGCGGGGTCTGGCTAGCACTTTTGGCGCATACGAAATGACCTAATGGATCGTCGCACTTCCGATCTTAGGCGACAGGGGCGCTCGCGCGGCCGGGGGCGGTTGGCGGGCCGGGGTTGGGAAAGGCATGGCTTACCCACCGAGCCGAGGGGCTATGGCGGGGCCGTGGCGGGGCGGAAACGTTGGGTTGCCGGCGCAGTCCGTGCAGCCGGGCGGTCAACGGTCGCTCAGAAGATCGTGTAGACGAACGGCAGCAGGGCGGACCCCTGGGTGAGCACGATGAGCAGGCTCAGCAGGAGCAGCAGCACGATGATCGGCGCGAGCCACCACTTTTTGCGGACGCGGAGGAATTCCCAGATGAGGGCTAATTTGGAGGCGCGTGCCATGGCGCGAGGCGGGGAATGGTGGGATGGAGGGGAATAAACGCGGGTTTGCGGGGATGGTTCGTGGCGCTCAGTAGGGTTTGTCGGGGCGCGACGCCGGCCCGTCGGTCTCCGTCGCGATCCAGTACGACGCGGCGGTCGGAGAGCGTTTGAGGTGCAGCAGATCTTTCCCCAGCAGCCTGAGCACAAGATTGAGGGGCGTGAGGACGGCAAAAAACACGACGGAGAGGATGAGGAAGGTCGAGACGATCGACAGGTAGTGCGCGAGTTTCATCCAGTAGCGTTCGACCGGCCGCAGGATGCCGGGGGCCAGGCCGGCGCTGACGAGGAAAAACGCGGCGACGCCGGCCAGGTACGGCGCGGCGGGGCCGCCCTTCCAGAATGAAATACCGGCCAGGAGGGCGAACGGGCCGGCCATGACCCATCCGAAGGTGCGCAACTCGCGGCGTGTTTTGGGTGCGGGGTTCATCGGGCTCAGTCGAGGGTGTCGTCGGGCGGGGGCATGGCGATCGCGCGGTCGGCCGGCTGCTCGTGCTTCAGCAGGAGGCAGTCCTCGAGCACGAGGGCGTCCATGTTGGTGCGGAGGAAGCACCGGTAGGCATCCTGGGGCGTGCACACAATGGGCTCGCCGCGCACGTTGAACGAGGTGTTGACGAGCACCGGGCAGCCCGTCAGCTGATAAAATGCATCGATCACGCCATAAAACGCGGGGTTCGTGTCGGCATCGACCGTCTGGACGCGCGCCGAGTAGTCGACGTGCGTCACGGCCTGGATGTCGCTGCGGAGCGTCTTGAGCCGGTCGAACCCGGCGCCGCCGGCGTCCGCGGCGACGCGGCGATCCGGATGGACGGGTGCGACGAGCAGCATGTACGGGGAGGGGCGGTCCAGTTCGAAGTACCGGGGCGCCTCCGAGGCCAGGCACGCCGGCGCGAAGGGCCGGAACGACTCCCGGAATTTGATCTTGAGGTTGAGGGTGGATTGCATGGCCGGCTGCCGCGGGTCGCCCAGGATGCTACGCGCGCCCAGCGCCCGGGGGCCAAACTCCATCGGGCCGGACACCCAGCCCACGACCTGTCCCTCGGCCAGCAGCTTCGCCACCGCCGCGCCGAGGTCTTCCCGGGGCAGCCGCCGGTACGGCGCGTCTTCGGCATCCAGCCAGGCCGCGATGGTGTCCGGCGCAAAGGCCGGCCCGAGCAGGGCGCCGCGCATCGTATCGCGGCCCGGCGTGGTCTCGCGCGGCTGTTCCAGTGCCTGATGCCAGACAAACAGGGCGGCCCCGAGCGCCCCGCCGGCGTCGCCGGCGGCGGGCTGGATCCATATATCGTCGAAGATCCCTTCGCGGAGAAGCCGGCCGTTGGCCACGCAGTTCAGCGCGACGCCGCCGGCGAGGCATAAATTCCGCTCGCCGGTCTCTTTCCGAATGTGGCGGGCGATGCGGAGTATGGCCTCTTCAATCACCACCTGCACGGAGGCCGCGAGGTCCATCTCCCGCTGGCCGATCGGGCTCTCCGGTTTGCGGGGCGGCCCGCCGAAGAGGCGGTGAAACCGCTCCGAGGTCATGGTCAGGCCCTGGCAGTAGTTGAAATAGGCCATGTCCATGTGAAACGAGCCGTCGTCCTTCAGGTCGATGAGGTGATCCCGTATCGTCTGCGCGAACCGCGGCTCGCCATAGGGCGCCAGGCCCATCAGTTTGTATTCGCCCGAGTTCACCCGAAAGCCGGTGTAGTAGGTGAACGCCGAATACAGCAGGCCGAGGCTGTGGGGGAAGCGGATCTCGTGCGAAAGCGAAAGCCGGCGCCCATCGCCGGTCCCCCACGACGTGGTCGCCCACTCGCCGACGCCGTCCAGCGTCAGGATCGCGGCGCGTTCGAACGGGGAGGGATAAAACGCGGAGGCGGCGTGCGACTGGTGGTGTTCGGGGTACCAGAGCGGGCCGTCGAACTCGAGGCGATCCTGGATCAGTTCGCCCATCCACAGCTTCTCCTTGAGCCACAGCGGCATTGCGCGCTGGAACGACCGGATGCCCGAGGGGGCGAACGCGAGGTACGTCTCGAGCAGGCGTTCGAATTTCAGCCAGGGCTTATCGTAGAAGGCGACGTGGTCCACCTCGCCGGCCGTCACGCCGGCGGCGTCGAGGCAGTAGGCGATGGCGTGTTCGGGGAAGGCGTGGTCGTGCTTCTTGCGGGTGAAGCGTTCCTCCTGCGCCGCGGCGACGATCCGGCCATCCTGCACAATACAGGCCGCCGAATCGTGGTAAAAAGCGGAAATACCCAGGATCGTGGTGTGCGTCATCGGTCGAGCGCTGGCTTGGCGTCGCACTTCGATGCAGGGGCCGGATCGTTGTTCCAGCCGGCGGATCCCGTGTTTTCCGAGCAGCCGGTTGCACTGTGACGATGATTCATCAACCGCGAATCGACGCCGCGCGCACGCCCACGCCCATTCCCTCCGCCGCGCCGTCGATCCGAGCCTCCCGCAGTCGTAGTGGTGCGCGCCTCCCTTCCCACGCCCGCGCATCGTTTCTCTTGCATGCAACGAGGCAGGAACTCGTGACTGAGCACATTCTGGTCAAACAACACGACGTCGCGCAGCTGGTGGGTCTCGCTGCCGACGGGCTCCGGTCGATGTACGACGAGCGCAAGTCGGCCTTTTGCAAGCGTGTCTCACCCAGCAGCCAGGGGCTGCGGCGGGTCGGGACCTCCTACGCCGGCAGCCTGGTCGCCACGATGGGGCTCAACGAGATTGCCCGCCGGGGCTACTGGACGGCGTTCGCCACCCAGAGCCTCGCCGCCGAGCTGGTGGAACGCAGCGCGTCGGTGAAGTCGACGGCCGAACTGGGACTCCTGGTGTGGATGACGGCGCGCGTGGCGCCGCAGCTGCTCGATCGCGTCTTCGACGCCTTCGACCTGCGGCTGGCGCTCGATGCCTACCCGGATGGCCGCGCGGCAGAGACGGGCGCCCTCGCCTGGCTGCTCACCGGGTTGTCCGAGGCGCGCCTGGCCGTCGGCCCGGACGCCGAGGCGCTGGAGGATGTGACGCATCTCACGCGTCAGCTGCTTTTCGTGAACTACGGCGGCCAGGGCGTTTTCGCGCGGCAGGGCAAGGGGATGCTCGGACGCCGGCGTGGCATCTTCCCGGATCAGGCCTTTTCGGCCTACGCGTTTTCGCGCTACGCGCGCGCCTTCGGTGACGAGGCGTCGCTGCACGTCGCGCGGCAGGTGGCGGACCGCCTCGTCATGAACCAGGGGCCCATCGGCCAGTGGTGGTGGCGGTACGACACGACGGACGGCCGCGTGGTGGATCAGTACCCGGTCCTGTCCGTCCACCAGTACGCCATCGCGCCGATGGCGCTGGTGGAAGTCAGTTTGCTGACGGGTGAGGATTACGCGGACGCGCTGATCGCGAGCCTCGCGTGGGTTCGTTTCGGCAACGAGCGGAAGGTGGATCTGGTGGACACCAAACGCAAGGTGGTCTGGGATGGGCTCCAGCGGACGCGGTATACCTCGTACGTGCGGCAGCTGGCGCCGGGCCGGCTGTTCAGTCGGGGAGGGGCTGCGGCGGCTCGGGCCGCCGTCATCGAGGAATGCCGGCCCGAGCATCTCGGCTGGCTGCTGTATGCCCTCTCGGGCGGGATTCAGCCGGACCGGGGCGTCACGGCGACGTTTGGCTGACCGCCCTGGTCGCTTCGGGCGTCATGCCGGCGCGGTCGGCGCGCCAGAACGCGGCGACTTCGTGCGGCAGTGCGTGCCAGAAGCGGCCGCTATACGACGCGGTTACGTAGTCCAGGAACTCGGCATAGATCGACGCCTCGTACTCCTCGACGCGCGCGCGACCCGATCCGAAATGCATATAGTCGGGATGCACGTTCAGCAGGGCCATGCCACCGCGCGCCGCGATCCAGTCGAGCTTGCGCTTCCAGGTCACGGGCGCCGTCTCGCCCATCAGCACGAACAGGGTAAAATCCTGCGGCAGCGTATAGGGGAGTTCGACATAGGGCGGGCGTCCGTCGGCGCGGGGCACCATGTACGGGAAGATGGTGCCGGCCCCGTCGGGCTGGGGCTCGAACGGGTCGGTGTCGAAGGTGGAGGCGTCGTAGTCGCAGTCGAGGCTGCCGAGCCACTCCAGGTTGTGGTGCATGGCCGGCGACCGGAAGCCGTGGGCGCCCCAGGAGGCGATGTAGCCGTTGATGCGCACCGCCCGGCGCATGAATTCCTCGCGCGAGCTGTAGAGCTTGCCGTCGTGGTTGAGGCCGTGGACGCCCACCTCGAAGCCCATGTCGCCGAGCTGCCGGCGGATGGAGGGGTTGTCCGGATACCGCTCCGGGACAAAGTTGAAGGAGGATCGGAAGCCGCGGTCGCGCTCCATCTCGGCGAGCTGGATGCTGCGCGACTGGCCGATGGATTTCTCGACGTCGTGCGTGAGAACCAGCGCGAACTGGGCGCCGTCGGGCCAGCCGGTCCATCCCGCCGGCGGCGTGGCCGAGGCCGGGTCGATCGGCCATATCGGCTCTACCTGGCGGCGCTGCCACTCAATCAGCCGCCGGCGCATCGCGATCTGCATCGTGCGCGGTATGAGCGGCTTGAGCCGGTAAAAGACCTCCCTGAGCATGGTCGGATCACGGCGCGGCACGCGCCATGGCGAGACGAAAAATAGGACAATGGCGGCGGCGGGCCCGCTACAAGTAGTATCAGTCCGGCCGCAAGGATCTACGGAGGATTGGCGGTGGTAAATCGTGCCGCGCAGGTCGAGCTCCGGGCGGGCTCGGGGCGAAACCCCCGAACCCGCGCCGGCATCCGTCAGGAAATGATGGCCGTCTTCTTGTAGGCCGGCGCCGCGGCGGACGCGTGGCCGTCGCCCTCGATGTCGAGTCCGTCGACCGCGGCCAGGCTCGCCTTGAGCACCGACACCACCTGCATGATCTGCTCGTGCGTCAGCTCCGGGTACATCGGCAGGGAGAGGTAGGTGTCGCTGCACCGCTCGGTGACCGGGAAATCGCCCCGCACGTGGCCCAGGTCCTCATACGCTTTCTGGAGGTGCAGCGGCAGCGGGTAGTGGATGCCGCAGTAGACGCCGCGCTTTTCCATCTCGGCCTTGACCTGATCGCGCCGATCCACGCGGATGGCGTAGATGTGATAGACGTGCGTGCCGTATTCCGCCACATGCGGCAGTACGACGCCGTCCACGTCGGACAGGAGGTTGGAGTAGGTCTGCGCATGCTGCCGGCGCAGCTCGTTCCACCGGTCGATGTATTTGAGCTTGACGGAAAGCACCGCGCCCTGGATGCCGTCCATGCGGTCGTTCCAGCCCACGATGTCGTGATAGTATTTCTGCGACTGCCCGTGGTCCTTCACCATCTGGATGTACCGGGCCAGGTCGCTGTTGCTGGTCACGATGCCGCCGGCCTCGCCATAGGCGCCCAGGTTTTTGCCGGGATAGAAGCTGAAGCAGCCCACGTCGCCGATGGAGCCGGCCGGCTGGCCCTGGTAGAGCGCGCCGTGCGCCTGGCTCGCGTCTTCGATGACGTGCAGCCCGTGCTTGCGCGCGATGTCGAGGATCGGCGCCAGGTCGGCCGTCTGGCCGAAGAGGTGGACCGGGATGATGGCGCGGGTGCGCGCCGTGATTTTCTCCTCGATCAGCGACGGGTCGATGTTGTAGGTCTTTTCGTCGATGTCGACGAAGACGGGCGTGGCGCCGGCGTAGCTGATGGCTTCGGCCGTCGCGATGAAGGTGTTCGGGGTGGTGATGACCTCGTCGCCCTCGCCGATGCCCAGCCCTTCGAGCGCGAGCCAGAGCGCCGAGGTGCCGCTGCCGACTCCGATGGCGTGTTTGGTCTGGCAATAGGCCGCATAGGCCTCCTCGAACTGCTGCACGAACGGACCGCCGGCGAAGGCCGTCTTGTCGATGACGCGCTGGATGGCTTCCTGGACTTCCTCCTGGATGGCCAGATACTGCGCTTTGAGATTCAAGAAAGGTACTTCCATGTGTTGACACTCCAAGTGCAAACGCGTCCGTGCCGATGGGTGGCTGCGTTTGCCGTTCCAGGTTTCAAATAAGCGGTTCGCGGGCGGGCGGCCTCGAACCTCGAAAGGGGATCGGGAGACCGCTCGCCGAGGACCGTCACCGGCCGGTGACGGCGCTTCGCGCGGTCCTACAGGGTTCGGATGACCCGGGCGGGGTTGCCGGCGACGACCGTTCGCGCGGGGACATCTTTCGTCACGACGCTGCCGGCGCCCACGAGCGCGCCCTCACCGATCGTCACGCCGCACAGAATGGTGGCGTTCGACCCGATGGAGGCGCCCTCCATGACGTGCGTCGTGATGCAGGTCCAGTCGGCCTCCGTCTGCAGCGTGCCGTCGGCCGCCGTGGCGCGGGGGAAGAGGTCGTTGATGAACATCACGCCGTGGCCCACAAACACGCCGTCCTCGATGGCCACGCCCTCGCAGACGAAGCTGTGGCTCGAGATCTTGCAATTGCGGCCGATGCGCGCGCCCTTCTGAACTTCGACAAACGTACCGATCTTCGAATGCGCCCCGATCTGGCATCCGTAGAGGTTTACAAATCCGTAAATCTTGACATCTTCGCCGAGCACGACGTCGTCGGCGATGCGGGAGTTATTCATGAGAGATCCGGGATTAGGAGGAGGCAGATTGCAGCACCGTTTCCCGCGTCGCGGCGATCGGCACGGCCGCGCCGTCGGCCTTGAGGGATTGACAGGCGGCCTCGATCGTGCGGATCACGCGCAACCCGCTGTATCCATCGCTTCGGGGCGTCCGGCCGGTCGTAATGCTCTCGATGAAGTGAGCCGTCTCGGCGCCGAGCGCCTCGTGCTCGTCGATGCGCGGGATGTAGATGTCCCCGTACCGGTACGAGAACTGGAACGAGCCGAAATCGTCGTAATAATCCGGTTTTTCGACGCCCTTGTCGTAAATCTTGATCTTTTCGTTCGGGCTGATGTCGTCGTAAACCAGCATCTTCTTCGAACCGACGAAGATCATCGAACGCACCTTGTTCGGGTCGATCCAGCTGTTGCGGATGAAGGCGATCGGGCCGGCCTCGAAGTGCAGCGTCGTCATCGCGACATCCTCGATGCCGTCGGCGAAGTGGCTGCGGCCCTGGGCGTTGACGGAGACGGGCTCCTTACCCAGGACATACGTGATGATCGAGATGTCGTGCGGCGCGAGGTCCCAGATGACGTTGATGTCCTTCTGGAAGAGCCCCAGGTTCACGCGGGTGCTGTTGATGTAGAGCACCTCGCCGATTTCGCCGCTCTGGACGATTTCCTTGATCTTGTTCACCGCCGCGGTGTACTCGAACGTGTGGCCCACCATGAGCGCAAGCCGGCGCGATTCGGCCAGCTCGATCAGCGCGACGCACTCGTCGCTCGAGGGCGTCAGCGGTTTTTCGACAAACACGTGTTTGCCCCGTTCGAGAAACGCCTTCGCGAGCGGATAATGGGTCCAGACCGGCGTGGCGATCGCCACGGCGTCGAGGTCGGATTCGAGCAGCTCCTGGTAGTCCGTCGTCGTCGGCATGCCCGGGAACAGGTGCTCGACGCGCTGCAGCCGGCTTTCGTCGCGGTCGCAGCAGATGGCTACATCGCAGCCGGATGTTTTTTTGAAGTTGCGGATGAGGTTGGGGCCCCAGTATCCGCATCCGATGACTCCTAGCTTAATCATGAGAATGGATGTATGTACAGAGCGAATAGGCAGTGAGCAGGGCTATTCGCTTGCGCGCGCAGGCCGCCGCCTCGCACCGGGTGGGCGATGCCGCGTTCTGTTGGCGTAGCAATGGGTCGAGCGAAAGCGCCGTAAATCCTTTACGGACGGTAAAGAGCGATGCCGGCGCGAGCGGGGGCGGCCGGCTGCCGTTCAGGCGGCGGTTTTGGTATTCAGTGCAGCCGGGATCGTCTTGAGCAGGATGCGGACATCGAGCGCGAGCGACCGTCGCTGGATGTAGTCGATGTCCAGCCGAACCATCTCATCGAATGTCGTCGCGCTGCGCCCGCTCACCTGCCACAGGCCGGTGACGCCGGGTTTCACGCGGAGACGCTGCATGTGCCAGCTTTTGTAGGCGCTGACTTCGTAGGGGATGGGCGGTCGAGGCCCGACCAGGCTCATCGAACCGGAAAGCACATTGAACAGCTGCGGGAGTTCGTCGAGGCTGGTCTTGCGCAGAAAACGGCCGAATTCGGTGACCCGGGGATCATTATTCAATTTATACATCGACCCGTCGGTCCCTTCGCCGTCCTCGCCGTTGCCGACCTCGCCCCGGATCAGTTTTCGCATGTAGGCTTCGTGGATCGCCGTGTCGGCCTTGTGGGTCATCGAACGGAATTTGACGAACGTAAAGGGTTCGCCTCCCTTGCCCACCCGCTCCTGGCGGAAGAGGATCGGGCCGGCGGACGTCAGCTTGACGGCCAGGCCGATGACGATCATCAACGGCATCGCCAGCAGGATGAGCGCCAGCGATACGGTAAAATCGAATATCCGTTTGGTGACCCGGTAAACGATGCGCGACTGTTCTTCCAACCGGATCTGTTGGATGAGGACAGGCAGAGGATCGAATGGACGTTCCTCGGAGATCCCGCTCAACTCTTGCAAACTCATGGCGTGTACTACAGAAATGTCGACGTCATTGGAGAAGCGGGGGGAGGAAACAGGGGGGTGCGTGGATCAATGAGGGTCGAATCAGTTACATCAGAATACTTAATTACGCGGGCCCCGGGCAGGTCCTTGTGGAGCAGCACGATAGCGCCATTGGCGTATTCCAGTCGTGCTCTTCCAGCGCGGCGGGATCAGCTGGCGGCTTCCGCCGCCGGCAGCCGCGGGACGTCCGATTCGTACCGGTAGTTGTAGCCGTAGCCATATCCGTAGCCGTAATCGTTGGCGAAGCGCTTGATGTCGCACGCATTGATCACGCTGCCCAGCAGGTGCACGTTGAACTGCCGAAAGTCCTGGATCGCGCGGCTGAGGTTGTCCTTGCGTGTATGGCCGGGGCGGACGATCACGACGGCGTTTTTGATGAAGCTGCCGATGGTCATGGCGTCGACCGTTCGCGTCACGGGCGGCGTATCGATGAGCACGTAGTCGTACGACCCCGAAATCTCGAACAGGAAGTCCTTGAATTTCTCGGAGTCGAGCAGCTCGCTCGAATGCTCGACGGATCCGCCGGCGGGGATGACGTCGAGATGCAGCGACGGACTCGTGAGGCTCAGCTCCTGGTCGACCATCCGGATCGTCGGGTTAAAAAACGGGGCGTCGCGGTAGGTGTCGTCTTCGAGCGGCCGGTAGATGTCGGGCACGGTGATGTAGTCGTGCAGGATGAAGTCGATGAGGCCCGGCGCGTTGAACGGGATCCCGAAGAACCGGCCCACGCTCGGGTTTTTGAGGTCGCAGTCGATGACGAGAATGCGCTTGCCGGCCAGGGCCAGGAGCAGCGAGAAGTTGGTGACGATGGTCGTCTTGCCCGTGTCCTCCTCGCAGCTCGTAAACAGGATGTTGTTTTTGGTGGGGCTCCGCTTGGTGGAGAGCGTGAAGCTCAGCTTCGTGCGCAGCATGCGGTAGGATTCCTTGAATCCGTAGCGGGTGTCGGTGAGCAGGTCGAGGTGATTGCGCAGGTGATAGCCGCGGCGGATCTTCTCGCGGAACTCGGCGGGGAAGGTAGGCATGATGGCCAGCACCGGCAGCATCAATCCTTCCTCCACCTCCCGGATGCTCATGATCGTCTTGCCCTGGAATTCGATCAGGAAGACGAGCGTGAGGCCGGCGAGCAGGCCCAGCACGGTGCCGATCAGGACGGTGATCGTCCGGCGCGGCAGGATCGGCTCGATCGGGAGCACCGCGCTCTCGACGATGATGATGTCCTGCACGTTCGACAGCTCGGCCAGACGCATCTCTTCGCGCTTGTCGGCCAGCATGAGGTACATCTTCTCGTTCAGGTCCCGCTCGCGCTGCAGCGCCATCAGCTGTCCTTCGTTGCTGGCGATGTTCGCCACCCGGGCGTTGTAGGAGCGGATCAGGCCGTTCAGGTTGTCGCGTTTCTTGCGGAGCGATTTGATGATCACGTCATAGGCCGTGATCGTGTTCTCGTTGAATTCGGCGAGGTTGGATTTGATTTCCGCGATCCGCTCGTCGATGGCGATCACGTCCGGATGGCTCGGCGTGCGGCGCTGGAGCAGTTCGAGGCGCTCCAGCTCGGCTCGTGTGAGCTGTTCGAGCAGGGTCGAGAACGGCGTATAGTTGCTGTTCTGATCGGTTTGCGGCGTGAGGTAGGTCTGGTCGAAGAACCCTTTTTCGCTGAACTGCCCCTTGAGCGTCTCGTACCGGCTTTCGTACTGCGCCAGTTCGAGTTCGGTCTGCACCTTTTCAGACTCGAGCTGGGTGATGAACTCGATCGTCTCGCGCGTCCCTTCGTCGATGCTCGTGATCCGATTGCGCCCCCGGAAGGTGCTCAGGCTGTCCTCGGAACGCCGCAGGTTGGTCGTGATCTCGGTCAGCTGGTCGTCGATAAACTTGGACGAATAGCGGATGGCTTCCCGTTTGTGCTCGAAGCGGGAGGCCTGAAACGACGTCGCGAGGGTGTTGGCGATCAGCTGCGCCATGTACGGCGAGTTCGAACGCACCGTGGCGCGGAGCAGGGTGGTGTTCGGCGGATTCTCGACATCGATCTGGTCCCCGAGGTCGCCCACGACGCGTTCCGGGGTGCCCGTCTCGAACCGCAGTTCGCTGCCAGCCACCGGATTCGGCCAATCCACCCGCATGGTGAAGTGCGGGAGCGTAAACACGGCCTCGCGGGTGGACGACGCCATCGCGAGCAGGCTGTCCACCTCCATGTCGTGCAATTCGAGCAGGCCGCGCTCGTTGACGCGCAGCCGGTACGAGCCGCCCGGGACCGTGCGAAAGCCGGGCTTGACGTTGTATTCGTCGATCTTGATGCGCGGCACGCCGCTCTCGGGGTGCTGATCCAGCTCGTGCTGATATTCGGCCAGCGACATGTCGAACGCGTAATCGATCAAGTCCGGCACCTGGAACTGGCCAACCGTCACCAGCAGGTCGAGTTCGAGCACGACGCTCTCCAGCACCTGGCGCGACGTGAGCAGCTGGGCCTCGGTGTCGATCTGGTCCATCGCCTGCTGCGCGAACAGGATGCGGCTGAAATCGTCTACGGGCCCTCCTTTGGCGGTATTCTGCTCTTTTTTGAGCGTCACATTGGCCTGGTAGACGGGCTTGGTGACCATCGTGTAGGCGACGGCGAGCGCGGCGAAGAGGATCGTCGTGATGATGAGCACATGCTTGTGCCGGTACACGATCTGGATGAGGTCGCCGAACGTCAGAAGCGGGTCTTTTTTCGGTCCCTGGGTGAAGGGATTGTAGTTGTTTCCGCTTTCTAGGAGTGGAGTGCCCATGGTCGGATGGTTTGGATGGGGAAGATGTGGTGCGCGGTTAACGTCGAGCGATAAAGATGGCGGCGACGGTGGCGATCACTCCCACGCCGGAAATGAGCAAAGAGGCGTTGCGGTAACTGACGAGGCCGACCCGCGAGACGTACAGCTGGTCGCCGGACATGAGGCCGAAATCCGAGAGGGTGTCGCCCCGCTTGAGGATTTCCTTGGCGTTGATGTTGATCTTGTCGCCCTCGCGCAGGAGGTAGAGCTGGTCCAGATCGGCGTCGAGCGTCTCGCCGCCGGCCATCGCCATCAGATCGGTCAACCGCTCGTAACCGGTCACGAAATAAATCCCCGGATCGCGCACTTCGCCGAGCACGCTGACGCGAAACAGCGGCTGGACGGACAGCTCGGGGTCGCGATAGATCTGGCGGTAGCGTTCCATGATCTCGCTGCGGACGGCGTCGAAAGGCCGCTCGTTCACACTCACCATGCCGATGTAGGGCAACTGCATCGTCCAGTCCGTCATCACGAAATAATCCCCGCTGACGTCGTCGTCGACGTTGAAAATGGTGACGCGGACGCCGTCGCCGAGGCGCATTTCCTGGGCCATCACTACGTTTGCGGTCCGGGGGGCCGCCATCAAAAACATAACTACAAGGAGAGCAACCGCACGATACATGATCATTTCGGGTTTTCGTATCAGAATCTCAGTGGGGGATACGCGGGCAGCGCATCGAACAGCGAGACCTGTCAGGAGGCGTCGTTCACAAAGCCGACAGATCGCGACGTGCAGTCGTCGCGCCGGGGATACCGTGCGCACCGATCGGTCGCGGTCTGCAGCGAATTACGTTGCGCCAGGATGTAGCGTCTTCTGAGATGTGGGTCAGGTGCCGAAGCGGACAGCCATCTGTCTCGGACGGCGAACTACACGCAGGCCGGGTCCGGCGCGCACACGAGCATGGCAAAGCGTCGTATGCAGACGGATGCGCGTAGTCAATGGCAAGATAGCCACGCTGCCCGGGGTGGAGAGGGGGTTTTTGTCTACATAGCTATGCGCCAAACCTCCCAAGTGCGCATGTTTTTATGCTCGAATCCCATGGATCGTTTTCCTATACTGGTGTGCGTTTTTGCAGGCCCACTCGCTTCACGGTCTTCCTACTCGATCTGATTACGGCATGAAATTGACTTTCTGGGGCGCGGCGCGCACCGTGACCGGCTCCAAACACCTGCTCGAACTGGAAAACGGCAAACGCCTGCTGCTCGATTGCGGCCTGTATCAGGGCCGGCGCGCGGAGGCGGAGCATATCAACCGCAATTTCGGGTTCGAGGCGAGCTCGATCGACGTCGTGCTGCTCTCCCACGCGCACATCGATCACGCCGGCCTCCTCCCCAAACTCTACAAGGAGGGTTTCCGCGGACGGGTCTACGCCACCCACGCCACCTACGACCTGGCCAGCCTGCTCCTGTACGACAGCGCCCACATCCAGGAAAAGGACGTCGAGTGCGTCAACCGCATCCGGAAACGCAAGGACAAGGAGCCCGTCGAGGCGCTGTACGACGATGACGATGTCGAGGGCATCCTCAACCGCTTCGTGAGCGTCAGCTACGGCGACCCGTTCAGCCCGGTCGAAGGCGTCAGTGTGGTCTACCGCGACGCCGGCCATATCCTCGGCTCGGCCACCATGGTGCTGACGATCCAGGAACGCGGCCGGACGATCCGCCTCGGGTTCACGGGCGACGTCGGGTCCCCGGGCCGGCCCATCCTGCGCGATCCGCAGCCGATGGATGCCTGCGACTACCTCATCTCGGAGTCGACCTACGGCGGCAAGGTCCACGAGCCGGCGGACCAGGCCAAAAACCGGCTGGCCGAAGTCGTCGAACGCACCAGCGCCCGCGGCGGCAAGGTGATCATCCCGGCCTTCGCCGTCGGGCGGACGCAGGAGATCGTCTACGCGCTGGATCAGCTGCAGAACGAGGATCGCCTCCCGCCGATTCCGATGTACGTCGACAGCCCCCTCGCCGTCAACGCGACGGGCGTCTTCATGGCGCATCCGGAGTGTTTCGACAGGAATTTGCTCCAGTACATGCGCTCGGACCCCAACCCTTTCGGCTTTGAGAAACTCACCTACATCCGCGATGTCCAGGATTCGAAAAAGCTGAACGACAGCCGCATGCCGATGGTCATCATCTCCGCCTCGGGCATGTGCGAGGCCGGCCGCGTGCTCCACCATCTGCGCAACAACATCGAGGACCCGCGGGCCACGGTGATCATGGTCGGCTTCTGCGCCGAACACACGCTGGGCAAAAAGCTGATCGACAAGCTGCCCGAAGTGCGCATCTTCGGCGAAACGCATCCGCTGCGCGCCGAAGTCGTGGTGATGAACAGCTACTCGGCGCACGCCGACGAACCCGGGCTCCTGTCCGTGATCGGGACGCTGGACAAAAGCCAGCTCCGAAAGATCTTCCTCGTCCACGGGGCCCCCGAGCGGCAGGATGCGTTCAAGGCGACGCTGGAGCGCAACGGATATCGGGACGTGGTTATCCCAGAACATGGCGAATCGTTTGAAATCGGTTGATCGCGCCGTCCTGCTGCTGACGCTGCTCGCGGCCTTCGCCGGCCCGGCGGTGGCCCAGCCCGGGTCTTTCGGGCCGCGCGAGACGCTCAAAGTAGGGCTCGCGCTGAGCGGGGGCGGGGCGAAGGGGCTGGCGCATATCGGCGTGCTCAAGGTGCTCGAGGAGGCCGGCGTGCACGTGGATGTCGTCACCGGCACCAGCATGGGGTCGATCGTGGGGGCGCTGTACGCCATCGGGTATACGCCGGCCATGCTGGACACGCTGGCCGTGTCGCAGGCGTGGTCCGACCTGTTCGACGAGCGGCCGCCGCGCAACGCCATCTCGTTCGAACGCCGGCTCGAACAGGATCGCTACCTCGTCTCGCTGCCCCTGCGCGGCGCGCGGGTAGCGCTTCCGGCGGGGCTCATCAGCGGGCACCGGGTGGTGGTGATGCTCAACCGCATGACACACGCGGTGCACGACCAGCCCGACTTCACGCGCTTCCCCATCCCGTTCGCCTGCGTCGCCACCAACCTCGCCACGGGCGAGGCGACGCGCTTCGAACACGGCTATCTCCCCGAAGCCCTCCGCGCGAGCATGTCGGTTCCGAGCGTCCTGCTGCCGGCGCGCGTCGGCGATGCCTACTACGTCGACGGCGACGCCTCGCGCAACCTGCCGGTCGAGGATGCCTTCGCGCTCGGCGCCACCTTCGTCATCGGGGTGGACGTGGGCAGCGGGCTGATGCCGGCGGACAGCCTCACCTCGCTGGTCGAGGTCATGGATCAGGTGGCCAGCTTCCGCAAGGTGAGCTCGACCGACCGGCAGCGGGCCCTGGCCGACATCCTCATCACGCCGGATCTGACGGGGCTCTCGGCGCTGAGCTTCGGGGAGGCCCGCGAACTCATCACCCGCGGCGAGACGGCGGCGCGGGCCATCCTGCCGCAGCTGCAAACGCTGGCCGGCTCGCAGACCACCGAAGCCCGCGTGCGCCCGAGCGTCTCCATCCCCGATTCGATCTATATCGAGAACATCGAAGTCGAGGGCCTCGTCCAGCCGTATCTCCGCCAGCTCGAGCTGAACCTGGGGCTCAAAACGCCGGCGTGGATCGATTACGACGACCTCGAACTGGCCCTCAACCGCACGTTTTACGCCGACCTCTTCGACACTATCTGGTACCGCCTGATCCCGGGCACCGAACCCGACGCCAACATCATCTCGATCCGGACCCGGGTGCGCCCGCAGGAGCGTCTGCGGATCGGCGTGCGCTACCATTCCGAATACAAGGCCTCGCTGCTCCTGAGCGCCATCTCGCGCGGCCGCATCGGCGGGCCCGGCACCGAGCTGCAGGGCGACCTCCGGTTCGGCGAGACGCTCCAGGGCACCTCGCACTACCGCATCCCGCTGGCGACCAAGCCGCGATCCGACCTGCACATCTGGGGCCGGCTCACGCGCGAGCCGCTTGCCCTGTTCGAGAACGGCGTCCGCGAATCGTCGATCAAGGTGCGCGTCGGCGACCTCGCGGCCGATCTCTCCCGCATCCTCTTTACAAACAGCCTCGGATCGATCGGCGTGCGGTATGAGCTGTACGATTACGGGCAGGATGTGGGCGCCGGCGATTTTTTGCAGGATCATGGCGCCATCCTCACCGGCAACGCCCGCTACTTTCTGGAGACCTTCGACCGCACCGCCTTCCCGCGTTCGGGCTTCCTGTTCCATCTGCGCGCCGAATACGCCCCGCCCGGTCTCGTGCGGCAGGCGTTCACGCACTACCTGTTCGACTGGCAGACGCGCCGGCCGCTCTCCGACCACATCTCGTTCACCTCCCGTATCCTGCTCGGTCATGTCAAGGGGCGTACGGTGCCGCTGCATTACCGGTTTTACATGGGAGGCGCCAGCGCCTTCCGCAACCTGGATACCCGCCAGTTTCCGCTCGCCGGATTCGCCCTGCAGGAGTTGACCGGCCAGAGCATGCACGCCTTCTCGGTCGGCGCCCAGGTCAATATCGCGCGCGACTGGTACCTGTCCGCCGACTGGAACGGCGCCCGGCTGCGCGAAGAATGGACCTGGCGCGTCGTCGCGACGGATTTCCGCTTCGGCTACGGACTGACGCTCGGTCTGCTCTCTCCCATAGGCCCCGTCGAACTGGCCTTCATGGGGCATACCCTGAGCGGTCCCTACACCACGCAGCTGAATATTGGTTATGTGTTTTGAGGGGGATGGGGGAAGCAGGATGCGGGATGTTAGATGCGGGATGCAGGATGCAGGATGCGGGATTTTAGATGCAGGATGCAGGATGCGGGATGTTAGATGCAGAATCTGCAGCGATGAAAGCGTATCCTGCATCCCATAACCGCGACCGACATCCTGCATCCCGCATCCTGCATCTATTCCCCAGCATCCTGCATCTTGCATCCTGCATCCAGACCACCGCATCTTGCATCCTGCATCCAGACCACCGCATCTTGCATCCCGCATCCTGCATCCAATCCCCTCCATCCAATCCCCAACCAACTGCACAACGTTTCATCCTAACCACCCTGGCCTCCATGAAAACGATTTTCCTGCTCTTCGTCCTGGCCGGCTTCGTCGCCGGCGTCTACGCGCAATCGGGCGCCTCGTTTGTTCGTGTCGGGATGATCGGACTCGATACGTCGCACAGCACGGCGTTCACCAAAGTGCTCAACGATGAGGCGGCCGAGCCGGATGTCGCCGGCTTCCGCGTCGTGGCGGCGTATCCCAAGGGCAGTCCGGATATCGAGTCGAGCGTCAGCCGGGTGCCGGGATATACGGAGGAGATGCGCGCCATGGGCGTCGAGATCGTCGACTCGATCGAGCGGCTGCTGACGATGGTGGATGTCGTGCTGCTCGAGACCAACGACGGCCGGCCGCACTACGAACAGGTGCTCCCCGTGCTGAAAGCCGGCAAGCCGGTGTTTATCGATAAACCCGTGGCCGGCACGCTGGCGGATGCCATCCGGATTTTCGATGCGGCGAAACAGTACGGCGTGCCGGTGTTCTCGTCGTCATCGCTGCGCTACAGCGCCAACGCGCAGGCGGTGCGCAACGGGTCGGTGGGGAAGGTGCTGGGCGCGGAGGCGTACAGCCCGGCGACCCTGGAGCCGACGCATCCGGATCTGTTCTGGTACGGCATCCACGGCGTCGAAACCCTCTTTACGGCCATGGGCGTCGGGTGCGAGCGCGTGGTGCGGGTTTCGACCCGGGACACGGACGTCGTCGTCGGCACCTGGGCGGACGGACGCATCGGCACCTTCAGGGGGCTCCGCGCCGGCCACAAGAACTATGGCGGCACGGCCTTCGGCGAGACGGGCATCCAGGAGCTGGGACCCTACGACGGCTACCGGCCGCTGGTGGTGGAGATCGTGCGGTTCTTCCGCACCGGCGCCGCGCCCGTGACGGCCGAGGAGACCCTCGAAATCTACACGTTTATGGAAGCGGCCGACGAGAGCAAGCGGCGCGGCGGCGTCCCGGTTACGATGGCGGAGGTCTACGACAGGGCGAAGGCCGAGGCGCGCCGGTAGGCCCGCGCGCTAGACGAGCTGTTCCCACGCCGGGCCGGCATCGAGGAGGTCGTCGGTCTCGTAGTACGCTGCGTCCAGGGTGAACAGGCCCCGGTCGATGCGCGTCCACGGCGCGCCGGCGTGTGGCACGCGCGCCTGCATCGCCGGCCAGTCGCGGTAGTTCTGGTGGCCGTTGGTCTCGATGAGCGGCAACCCGAGCCCGGGGAAGGGGGCAAGTCGCGCGGCGACGGCCTTGTTCCATTCCAGCAGGGACGGGTTCACCGTGAGATCGGCGCAGAAGCAGGGAATGCCACGCTCGTGGGCCGAGCGGGCGATGCGCAGCGTCATACTCAGCGTCTTGGCGATCGGCTTGAGCGCGATGGCGCCGTAGCCCAGGTCCATCCGCCGGCGCGCGTCCGCATCGGTGTGCGCGCTTTCGTCCGCCGCGACGCAGACGCCGAGGTCGCTCACGTCGGATTCGTTGTCTTCCGGGAACGGCTCTTCGAGGAGGATGACCCGATCCAGCGCGCCGAGTCCGTCGATGTGGTCGAGCAGCGCGTGCATCGTGGCCTTGTCTTCGTACCGGGCGTTGGCGTCGAGGTAGTAGGGGATGCGGCCCGTGGGCGTATGCGGGGTTTCGCGGTGGGCGAGCAGGCGGTGCAGCTGCGTCATCCGCTCCCGGTCGCTCGCCAGCATCTCGCGCTGCGTACCGGGGGCGCCCAGCTTGACCTTGAAGATGAAATACCCCGCGTCGAGCATGCTTTCGATTTCCGCGTCCGTCGTCGTGTAGGTGACGATCGGGACGACGGCGACGCGGGGATGGTGCGCCGCCAGCGCCGGCCGGGCAAACGCCGGCACCAGGCCATCGAACCGCCGGATGCCGTGCTGGCGGGCATACAGCGCCCAGGCGGCGAAATCGACCGCGACGAGCGCATTCAGTGCGAACGTGGCGCGGAGGTCGGCGCGCCCGGTGAGGAGGCGCGCATAGTCGAGCACCGGCTCGAACAGCGCGTCCTGCAGGGCGAGCGGATCGGTGAACGCCTCGCCGCGGGCCAGCGCCAGGGCCCTTTCGGTCAGCGCGAACATCAGCGCGTTGCCGCCGGCTTCCGAGTGCGCGGCGAACACGCGGGCGTCCGACCACAACACGCTCTGCGTGCCCAGGCCCACCCCGGACCGCCCGTCGTCGTCCGTCAACCGGACGACGGATTGCCAGAGTTCGGAAACGTATCCTCCTTTAAAACCGAACGGGCGCGCCAGCGGGGCGCGTTCGAAGTTGGCGTTGGTCGTCGCGATGCGGGGCATGGGATGCGGGTTGTGGGATGCGGGTTGTGGGATGCAGGATGTTGGATGCAGGATGTTGGGTGCGGGGTGTTGGGTGCGGGATGTTGGATGCGGGATGTTGGATGCGGGATGCAGGATGTTGGATGCAGGATGTTGGGTGCGGGATGTTGGGTGCGGGATGCAGGATGTTGGATGCAGGATGTTGGATGCCGGGGATCCTGCATCTTGCATCCTGCATCCCCTCGCAACCAACCGAGGCTACCCTCCACCTTCTAGCATCCCGAGCAACCAACCCAAGCTCCCATCCAGCATAGATAGTGCAGGAGCCGTCCGGAATGCAACCGGGTGCGGCGGCAGGACAGGGCCATCGCATGCTTGCCGTGGCCGTGAGAAGCGTATGGGCGTTTGGGTGCATGGGGGCTTTTTTACCGCAAAACCTCCCATACCCCCACACTTCCATACCGGGAGATGCTCACGTTTGAAGAGAATGCGATGGCCCTGTATTGGATCCGATGGGGTTTTTTTAGTACGTTCCTCGCGTTATCCCTCACCAACTCCCACCCGCCATGTATGATATCGGTGTCGCCGTCGTCGGCACGGGGTTCATCGGGCCCGTTCATGCCGAGGCCCTGACGCGGCTTGGCGTCCGTGTCACGGGCATCCTGGGCAGCACGCCGGCTAAATCCAGATCGGCCTGCGATGCGCTCGGGCTAAAAACCGCGTATGGTTCTTTCGAGGAGGTGTTGCGCGACGATGCGGTGCAATCCATCCATCTCGCCGTCCCCAACGTGCTCCACTATGACATGGCGAGCCGCGCGCTGGCCGCCGGCAAACACGTCATGTGCGAGAAGCCGCTGGCGATGACGGCGAAGGAGTCGGCGAAGCTCGTCGAGCAGGCCGCCGCCTCGGGGCTGGCCGCCGGCGTGTGCTACAACATCCGCTTCTACCCGCTGAACCTCGAAGCCCGCGCACGCATCGAGTCCGGCGCCTGCGGGGACGTGATCTCCGTGGTGGGGCACTACGTGCAGGACTGGCTCCTCTACGACACCGACTACAACTGGCGGGTCCTGGCCGACCAGGGCGGGGCGCTTCGCGCGGTGTCGGACATCGGGACGCACTGGATGGACCTCGTGTCGTCCGTCGCCCGGTTGGAGGTCGAGGCCGTCTTCGCCGACCTGAAGACCGTGCATCCGGTGCGCAAGCGGCCGAAAGGCGAGATCGCCACCTTTACGGGCAAGATGAGCGCCCAGATGGAAACGGAGCCCGTGGAGATCACGACCGACGACTGCGGCGCGGTGCTGCTGCGGTTCAAGCAGGGCGGGCGCGGCGTGTTGTGGGTCTCGCAGGTGACCGCCGGCCGGAAAAACAGCCTCCGATACGAAATTTCCGGGACCAAAGGCGCCCTCGGCTGGAGCAGCGAAACCCCGAACGAACTGTGGGTCGGCCACCGCAACCAGCCCAATGAAACCCTCATCAAGGACCCGGCCCTGATGAACGACCTCGTCCGTCCGTTCGCCAACTATCCCGGCGGTCACAACGAGGGCTTTCCTGACACCTTCAAGCAGTGCTTCCGGGCCTTCTACGATGCCATCCGCGACGGCATCCCCGCCGAAAAAGCCCTGTACCCCACCTTTGCCGACGGCCATAAGGAGATCGTTATTTGCGACGCCATCGTACAGAGCAACCGCGAACAGCGTTGGGTGAGCGTCTGAGGTTTAAGGTTCGACGTTCAAGGTTCAACGAGATGATCTTCGGACCTGCTAAACGTTCATCATACCTTAAACCATAAACCTTGAACTTTAAACCCGTTCAGCCATGAAACTAGGATTCGTCAGCGCCATCCTGCCGGAGCTCAGCCTCAAGGACGTCCTCACGTTTGCCGCGCAGGAAGGGTACGATTGCGTGGAAGTCATGTGCTGGCCGGCCGGCAAGGCCGAGCGGCGCTACGCCGGCGTGACGCACATCGACGTCACGGCGTTCGGCAAAAAAGAGGCGAAAGCCGTCCAGCAGCTCGTCGCCGACACCGGCGTGACGATCAGTGGACTGGGCTATTACCCGAATCCGCTGTGTCCGGACGAGGACGAAGGCAGCGTCTATGCCGAACACATCAAGAAGGTGATCGATGCTTCGGCCCGTCTCGAGATCGGCGTGGCGAACACGTTCATCGGGCGGGACTGGACGAAGACGGTCGACGAAAACTGGCCGCGTTTCAAGAAGGTGTGGAAGCCCCTCATCAAACACGCCGAAAAACGGGGCGTGCGCGTCGCCATCGAAAACTGCCCGATGTCGTTCACCCGGGACGAATGGCCCGGCGGTAAAAACCTGGCCCACTCGCCGGCCATCTGGCGCCGTATGTTCGACGATATTTCGAGCGACTCCTTCGGGCTCAACTACGACCCGTCCCACATGATCTTGCAGCACATGGACTACCTGAAGCCCATGCGCGAGTTTGCCGGCAAGCTCTTTCACATCCATGCCAAGGACGCCCGCATCGATCGCCACCGGCTGGACGATGTGGGGGTTTTTGCGTTTCCGAACCAGTTTCATACCCCGAAACTGCCCGGTCTCGGCGACGTCGACTGGGGCCAATTCGTCGCCACCCTCGGCGATACCGGCTACCGCGGCGCCGTGTGTGTCGAGGTCGAAGACCGGGCCTTCGAGGGTTCGCTCGAGGCCCGCAAGGCGGCGCTGCGTCAGAGCCATGCCTACCTGCGTCAATTTATTCCGAAGTGGTGAGGGCGATGGACAAACAACACATCATGCAGCAGTTCGACCTCGACGGCAAGGTGGCGGTCATCACCGGGGCCGGCGGCGCGCTGTGCGGCACGCTGGCGCGGTCGCTGGCGGCCGTGGGGGTCAAGGTGGCCGTGCTGGACATCAACCTCGATCAGGCGAGGCGGGTATCGGACGATATCGAGCGGGCCGGCGGCGACGCGGCCCCGTTCGCCTGCGACGTCATGAACGAGGAGCAACTGCATATCTGCCGCGAGCGCATCGAGACGCTGTGGGGAACGCCCCACATCCTGATCAACGGCGCCGGCGGCAACGACCCGCGGGGAACGACGACGGAGGAATTTCTGGAGCTGGATGAAATCGACAAGGAGGGCATCACCGGATTCTTCGATCTCGAATACGCCGGCTTCCAGTTCGTTTTCGGGCTCAATTTTATGGGGACGTTCCTGCCCACCAAGGTCTTCGCGAAAAGCATGGTGAAGGCCGGCCGGGGCTCCATCGTGAACATCTCCTCGATGAGCGCCCTCGCGCCGCTCACCAAGGTGTCGGCCTACTCCGCCGCCAAGGCCGCCGTCGCCAACTTCACCCGCTGGCTCTCCGTCCACTTCGCCCACACGGGCGTCCGCGTCAACGCCCTGGCGCCGGGGTTCTTCATGACCGAGCAGCTCCGCTTCCTCCACATCGACCAGGAGACCGGCGAATACACGCCCCGCGCGCAAAAGGTGCTCGCGCATACCCCGATGGGCCGCTACGGCGAACCCGAAGAACTCGTCGGCACCGTCATCTACCTCCTCTCCGACGCCTCCCGCTTCGTGACCGGCAACGTCGTCCCGATCGACGGCGGGTTCTCCTCGTACTCGATCTGACCCCCCTCCTGTTATCCTCCCCCGATAAACCCCGGATACAGCGTCATCCCGCCGTCGATGTAGAGCGTGGTGCCGTGCACGTAGTCCGACTCGTCGGAGGCCAGCCAGACCGTCGCGCGGGCGATATCCTCGGGCTCTCCGATGCGTTTGGAGGGGATCAGACGCAGGAGCTGGTCCTCGTAGATCTCGTGTGACGTAAACTTCTCGACGTTCATGGGGGTGCGGATGGCGCCGGGCGAGATCGCGTTCACGCGGATCCGGAGGTGGGCGACTTCCTGCGCGATGCTTTTCATCAGCAGCATCACCCCGCCTTTGGCGGCCGCGTAGTTGACGTGGCCTTCCCACGGTATGATGTCGTGCACCGAACTCATGTGAATAATCTTGCCCATCGCGTACGAGACGCTGCGGTCGATGCCCTGGCGCTTGAACGCCCGGATGGCTTCGCGGGCGCAGAGGAACTGGCCAGTCAGGTTCGTGTCGATCACCCGCTGCCACTGGTCGAGCGTCATCTCGTCCGTCGGCGCGTTGAGCTGGAAGCCCGAGTTGGGGACCACGATGTCGATGCGGCCGAAAGTCTCCCGCATCGCCTCGAACATGGCGATCACCTGATCCTCTTTCCCCACGTCGGCTTTGAAGACGAGGGCTTTCTGGCCGGCGGCCTCGATCTGCTTGGCCACTTCGCGCGCGCCGGCCTCGTCAGAGTGGTAGTTGACGACGACATTCGCCCCCGCCTGGGCGAACCCTATGGCGATCGCCGCGCCCAGCCCCTTGCTGGCGCCGGTGATGAGGGCATTCTGGCCGGTCAGCACCCGATGGATCGGGGCGGGAGGCATCTCGTTGGGGACGGTGTAGGGATGGTCGGGCATGTAACGGGGTAAGGCTTGGCGTTCAGGGGTGGCGGGTCAGTGGTTGGCCTGTTCGTAATGCCGGCGCAGCAGGTCGCCGGCGAAGTCGTTCGTGAGGTCGCGGAGCACGCTGTGCACGTGGTTGCCGTCGTTCTGCGTGTTGTCGTATTCAATCAGCATGGTCGGCGTATGGATCCGGTAATAATGCGGATCGCCGACCGCGCCGGAGCCGGCCCAGGCGAAAAACAGGCTGTCGGCCGGGGCGGACCGGAAGCGTTCCATGGTGTGTGCGGCCTCGTCGGCGCGCGCGTTGCCGGCGTAGATCTCGATCAGCCGCCAGAGCATGGCGCGCTGCTCGGCGTTCAGGCGGGTGAGGGGGATGCCCTCGAAGCGTTCGAGCGAGGCGTCGCGTTTGTTGCCCGAAATGATGTCGCGCGGCGCCACGGCGTCGATGATCGCCAGCGCGCGCTGGTCGGTCGCGAGCGACTCGAGCAGGGCGCGCGCCAGGTCTTCCTCATCGGCGTGGAGCCGGAAGCCGGCGAAGGGGCCTTCGAGGACCTGCGCGGGGTTGGATCCGAAAAAGGCCGGCGTGATCGCCACGGCGCCGGATACCGAGGAAAAGTTGAGCGACAGATGATGGCCCTCGAAACGCCATCCCCACGGCGCGGCCCCCGCGGGATCGCCGAAGAGGGTGACGTAATACAGCTCGGGATCGCGATAGACCGGGTTGTTTTCGATCTGGCCGAGAATCCCCTCCAGGACGCGCACGCCGGTGGCGCGGAGGTAGCCGGGATGGCTCAGGGCGCTCCGCAGCAGCGCTTGCGCCGCTTTCCGCTGATCCGCGGTCATCTCCTTGATGGGCAACCCCTTGCGCTGCCCCGGGATGGGGACGAAGAACCAGTTCTCCCGTTCGGCATCGGCGAAGGGGAACGATGCGCGCTCACGCTGGCTCGCATCCAGCGTCGCGAGCAGCTGCACGGCGGCCTCGCGCATCGCCGGGGCGGTTTCCGGGGATGCCGGCAGCGCCTGCCCGAAGCCGGCCGGCGCGACGAACAGGGCGGCGGCCAGCGCCGCTATCGGTACGAGGGAGATTTTCACGGTTTTTCGAGGGATGTCGTGAGCGAAACGGTCCAAAATCGGTGATTCTGGCGTGTCGTGTTGTGAATTCTGCCGGTTTGGCTTTGCACGCGGCATTATTTTGACGCCGTACGTAACCACCGCTCGGCATACCGCGTATCCGGCAGGAGCATTCAATCCGTTAAAACCGAAATGCCATGACCATCATCGGATACCTCGTTCTCGGTCTTCTTTTCGTGGCCGGCCCGCTGTCGCCCCGCGACGCGGCGTCTGTCCGTGAAGGAAAGGACATCACCGATACCGTCAAGGAGACCTTCAAGGTGCGCCCGGGCGGTACGCTCTACCTCGAGCTGGACTATGGCAACATCGAGGTTGTGACCAGTTCGGGGGATCGCGTCGTTGTGGAGTTGGAGCGCACGGTGCGGGTGAACGATGAAGACGAGGCGCGTGAGCTGCTCGAGCGGTATCACGAGTATTCGATCGAACAGGATGGGGGCGATGTGACCGTCGTCTCTAAATATCAGGGGCGGGGCTCCCGCTGGGGCGGCAACAACAAGAATAACCTCAAGATCCGCGTCAAGGTGGAGGTGCCGTTCGATTATAACGTCGATTTCGAGTCGGGCGCCGGCAATGTCGCCGTGACGCGTCTCGAAGGTGATGTGTCGGGTAAGACGGGCGCCGGCAACATCGACATGGAGCGGGTGATGGGTGCGGTGGACATCACGACGGGTGCCGGAAACATCAATATCGAGGGTGGAAGCAGCCAGGTTGAGGTTAATACGGGTGCAGGCAACGTCGAATTGCGCGATGTCGAAGGATCGGTGCGCGCCAACACCGGGGCCGGCAACATCACGGCCTACATCGTTCGCCAGCCGGAAGACGATTCGCGGCTCGAAACGGGCGCGGGGAATGTGACGGTTTATCTCGACAACGGCGCGGGCGTGTATGTCGATGCCGTCGCGAGCATGGGCTCGGCCAGTTGCGATTTCTCGCTCGAGGTGAAAGGCAAATGGATGACGAAGTCGTTCGAAGGCGAGATCAACGGCGGCGGCCCGGACCTCTTCATGCGCGCCGGCGTGGGCAATGTGTCGCTGCGGCGACGGTAGATTTCCTGTTCTATCGGTAGCATATCCAGGGCTGCTCTCATAGAGGGCAGCCCTTTTTTTGTGTAGATGAAGCACACCGGGGGGAGAGGCGGCGCCAGGGCGTTTCCGCGCGAGGTCAATCCCCACTCCATGGATTCGGCCCTCGGCACGCTCCAGCGGCGTCGGGCAGGAAGCCGCGCTTGGCGGGATCCTTGCTCTGCAGGGAGATGCGGACCGTGCGCACCAGGGTGCACCGATGAGACGATGCAGGGTACGGTATGACCTGTCAGGAACATGATTTTTAAGGGCATATCCTGCACCATGCATTCCAGCACCCGCATCTGTGAATAACACCCCGATGATCGGAGGATGGTCTTGATAGCTTATCCAGGACGTAGCGGCTTTGGGCTAAGGGTATTGTTTATTATCGGCTTGGTCATGCACGTCGGGGCGCCCCGGCTCATGGGGCAGCAGCGAGCAGACTGGACCGAAGCAGGGCGACTCCCGCTACGTTATTTCGACACGACGGTATTTGGCGCGTCTTCGGCGACCTATTCGGTGACGATGGACGACCGGGGCCTTCTCTATGTTGGCACCCAGGGCGGCTTACTGATCCACGACGGAGTGAACTGGGAACTGATTTCTATTCCCGGGGGCAACATTGTCCATCGCCTGGCCCAGGGGGATGACGGGACGATGTATGTCGGCAGCTACGGCCAGTTCGGCTTCATGGCCGCCGACTCCGCCGGCATGCCGGCTTTCTACTCCCTGATCGACAACGTCCCCCCCGAAAACAGGGATTTTACCTATGTAAAAGACGTTGTGCCGATTGGCGATAGCGTTTACTTCCTCACGCTGCACTACCTGTTTCGCTGGGCGAACGACACCATGCAGGTATGGCGTGCCGAAGAGGCCTTCCAGAGCATGGAGGCCATGGGCAACCGCCTCGTCATCATGTCGCGAGGCGGGCTCTGGACGCTGGACGAAGGGGAGCAACTGGTTCCTATGGCCTTGCAAGGCGATGCACTCAGGGACAATTTTGATCTTGCTTCCGATGGGCCGGATCATGTGCTGGTGGTAACCATGGGAAGCGGACTATTCCGGTGTGCCATTGATACCGAATCCACGTCTACATGCCTCAGGCAACCCACCGACATCGATGACCTGTTGCTACAGGGCCGTCCATACACCCTGAAACGATTACCCGATGGTGATCTGGCCATCGGCTTCGACGGCCGGGGCCTCGCGCTGCTGGATTCAACGTATCGGATAGCGCGGCTCGTCGACGAGCGGGATGGCCTCATGAATCTGGAGGTCATGGGCATCTATCCCGACAGCCAGGGTGGGCTCTGGCTTGCCCTGTACGATGGCCTCGCGCGCGTCGAGCCCCGCATGACGTGGACCGTTTTCAGCCGATCGGAAGGACTTCCGAGTATTATTACGCACGTCGCGCGTTGGAAAGGCCGGCTGTTAGCGACCACGATGCTCGGGATCTATGAGCTGGTACCCGGGCACGGCACCGTGCCGGCCCGATTCGAAAAAATCAGTAGCGAACAGTTCCCGTTCTGCATGGACCTGATCACCACCGAAGCCTATGCGCTGGCGGCATGCAGCGGTGGCCTCGCTCGGATTGTTGCCGAGCCGGGTAAACGGGCCTCGGTTTCCTCTGTGCTGGATCAGGATACCTACGACAGGCTGCTCGTCGATCCCGTACAGCCGTCAGTGTTTTATCTCACCGGAGAAGGAACGATTTCTCAAATGCGCTGGAACGCGGGATCTGCCGAAGTCCTTCACACCGAAGAGATATCTCCCCTTTTCTTCGATATACGGGCAGACCCCGAACAGCCGGATTCCGCCACGACGCGCCTCTGGGCGACGGCGCACCCCGATCAACTCGTTCGTATCGACGTTCCGCACGATGGATCTCCCTGGCGTGTGCTGCGCTTCGACGGGGAGACGCAATTCAAGGCGCGGGCGGAAGAGATCTTTTTTTTCAACGACACGCTGCGCATTGCGACCGATGCGGGGCTGTTCCGGCTTCAATCGCCGGTGGCCGACCCTCCGACGTTCGTTCTGGAGGATCGCATCGGAGCTCGTGCCGTCGATTTTGTCGGACAAACCCGTGACGGCGCAACATGGATCGTTGTCGAGGACACCACACGCCTTATGAGGCGCGACCCCGAGGGCGGTTTTGCCCTGACGGTAACAGGCACTACGGCCAGGAGCACTACGCTGCCCGGCGCGGAACTGTACGAAGAC
Organism: Rhodothermales bacterium; assembly: GCA_041391505.1. NCBI lineage: Bacteria > Pseudomonadati > Rhodothermota > Rhodothermia > Rhodothermales > Rhodothermales bacterium. The sequence continues at coordinate 409 of JAWKNW010000036.1, read as the reverse complement.
CCCGACGGCGCGCTGTGGTTGAATCATGCGCGTGGGATCGCGCGGGTCGTTACGGCCCCGTCTGAAGGCCCGCCACCGGCGCCGTCTGTGTTGATTTCGAAAATCAGGAGCAGCACCGTCGATTCCCTGCTGTTCGACGGCACCGCATCGAGGCAAGCCGTGCTTGACATCCCCTACGAACGGGGTACGCTCGCGTTTGATTACGCCGCGCAAGTCTACGATGCACCGGATAAGGTCCGGTATCGTGTCTGGCTCGAAGGCTTCGATGCCGGTTGGCTCAAATGGACCCCGGAGACCCGGAAAGAATATACCGGCTTGTCCAACGGGACGTACACCTTTCATGTGCAGGCGCGAAATCAGGCCGGCGTCGTGAGCGACGTGGCATCGGCTCGCATCACGGTGCGGCCGC
>JAWKNW010000035.1 GCA_041391505.1 Rhodothermales bacterium | reverse complement strand
TATGAACTTAGGGCCAGTAACCTGTGGAGATGCCGGGAGTCGAACCCGGGTCCGAATGGGTGCACACGCAAGCCTCTACGTGCGTAGTCAATCTATTTGAGCTTCACCGTTTTCCTTAGCCAATTGACGGGGCCGGGAAAGGGCTGAGGTTGATTGGTTCTCACTGCGCAGGCTCAACCAGCGCCCTTGCAGCCAGTCCATTGTAGATGATGCCCGCCGCGCGCCAATGGACGCACCACGCTTTGGACAGATAGCACTAACTTAAGGGGTTACCTTAAGCGGCCATCGCGTACGAGTAATCGTTCGCAGTTACTTGGTTCTCAGCAGTTTATACGGGCTTGCCAAGAGGCCCGACACGGCTACCTACGGAACACAGTCCACCCGTCGAAGCCAGAACATCCCCAGTATGTACAAAGAACGTCGCTTTCAGCCTGCCACCCTGTCAGGTGTATCGGCCCGAGCGCGTAGGGTCTATACACGGCAAAGGGCGGGCCAAGGTTTCCGAGGGTTCCAGGTTTGAGGTTCAAGGGAGGCTTAAAGGATTGCCGCCCTTAAACCTTGAACCTCAAACCTGGAACCATTCTCCCTTCTACTGAACCGGCAACTCCGGCCTGGGGGCGCCGCGCAGATAGATTTCCCGGGCTTCGAGCGCTTCGGTGAGGTCGGGGAAGACGCTGCGTCGCAGGGGCGCCGGCATGTAGGGCAGCTTGTTGCGCGCACCGATGAACGGATGGCGGAAGGGGTGGATATAGACGCGGACGTAGTCGTCACCGATCGGGACGGCCTCCATGTAGGCGATGGTCTTGTACAGAATCCGCCGGTTGAACGTCCGGGATTCGGTGCGGATCGCGTTCTCGATCTCGGAGCCGGTCACCTGCCAGCCGGCTGCCTCGAAGCCTTCCGCCACCCGCGCCGGCATCGTCGCCGGGTCGCCGTCGATTTCGTAATCCACATAGAGGAACGACACACGCGGCGAGCAGCCGGCCGCCAGGACGGCGAACAGCACGGCCAGAAGCGGCATGCGGAAGTGGGGAAAGGTCTGGATCATGGCGACGGCGATGCGGAGCGGGTTTCTCCGGAGTGTACCTGGTAGTATCCCTGGCGAAGGCTTACCAACCAGTGCCGGGAACACTTCGTTCCGGTCGCGCGCCGTGTGCGTCGTTCACACACGCTTCGCGATCAAAAGATGGAATGGACGGAAACAGCGGGAACATGACCGTGTTTAAGGGGAGCTAGTTTCGGCTGGTCGTGGCCAGTTCGTCATGCATTCCGACAATCGTTTTAAGAGGAGTCTCTATGCCCTGTGGTCGTAAACGCAAACGGCACAAGATTGCAACGCACAAGCGCAAGAAGCGTCTGCGTAAGAATCGCCATAAGAAGAAGAACCGCTAGGCGACTGGCTAGACCGTGACGGTCCAAAGCTGCGGTCGGTTTCCCGGCGGTAGCTTTTTTTATCTAGCCCGGGGTCAAGGCCTCGCCAAAGGGTCCGTTCCTTTGCGTGTCCCCCTTTGCGCGCCCTATCGTGCAGCCCGCGCATGCGTGTTCGCCAGAAACTGCGAAGATGTTGGGGTCGTTAAATCGACCTGAACGCGTGAGTTGTAGCCACCTAATCCAACCGGTCTGCATATGAAAGAGTACACCGCAGGAAGTCTCGTTCGCGCCGGCATCTGGGGGGCCCTCATTGGTGGGGCGACCGGATTTGCGCTCGGACTGCTGCTGGCGCCTGAAGAGGGGCAGAAGATCCGTCGCCGGCTCACCTACCAGCTGGAAAATCTTGCGGATCAGGTCAACACGTTCGTCGAGAACATGGTGCATCCGGAAGTGCCTGGCGATGCGCGCCAGAAAGGCGACGCCATCGTTGCCGATGCGCGCAACCGGGCGCAACGCATCCAGGACGATATCGACGCCTTGATGGGCGAAGTACGCCGTCACGGTCCGTCGGGCACGCCTGCCTCCAACTGACCGTCGCCACTGGCCGACACCGGGGCCAGCGGGTTGTTTACTTCCTGCCTCAGCTGAATCGGCACATTCATGCCCAGGTTCTCGATCCTCCTGCCACCATCCGAAGGAAAATGTCCGGGCGGCAATCCGTTTGCCCCGGATATGTTCGATTACCGGTCGTCGAGCACGTTCAATTACTTCAACGATCTCAATCCCGAGCGCCGCAAACTCATCACGGCCCTCCAGGAGATCATCGAAGCCGGGCGCGACCTTGAAACGGTCTTCGGGGTCAAGGGCGAGACGCTCGAACAGGCCATCGCGGCCAACATGACCATTTTCGACGCCCCGCTCATGTCGGCGATGCAGCGATACAGTCCCGGCACCATGTACAAGTCGATGGACTTCGCCGGCCTGCCCACGGGCGCCCAACGCCGCCTCCTCGAAAACGGCATCATCGTCTCCGGCCTGTTCGGTCTACTCCGCCCCGACGATCTGATTCCCGACTACCGCCTCCGCATCGACGCCGTCCTGCCGGAGATGGGCCGCGTGTCGCGGTACTGGCGGCCGTATATCAGCCCGCTGCTCAACGAAGCCGTCAAGGGGCATATCGTGTGGAATCTCCTCCCCTCGTCGCACAAGGAGGCCTGGGACGACGAACACACCTACGAGCAGATGATCGAACTCCGGTTCTTCGAGGAAGAAAACGGGGAACGCAAGGCGATCACCCACGGCGTGAAGCCGCTCCGCGGCCAGCTCGTCAACGTCATCGTGCGCGAGGCCATCGAGCGGATGGAAGACCTCAAGGACTGGGAGCACCCCGCCGGCTACGTCTACGACGACTCCGAATCCTCCTGGGATGAAACCACCCGCACGGGCGTGGTGGCCATGGTGCGTCGCGCCTGAATCGCGAAGCGACGTATGCATCGGCGGCCTGTCGTCATCGGAATCGCCGGCGGATCGGGTTCGGGTAAAACCACCGTGTTGCGGCACATCGTCAACGACCTCGACGCCGGACACATCGCCGTCATCGAGCACGACGCGTATTATCGCGATCTCTGCCATCTCCCCATCGAAGCGCGCCGCGCCATCAATTTCGATCACCCGGATTCGCTCGAGACGGAACTCCTGCTCCAGCATCTGGAGCAACTCCTGGAAGGCCGATCGATCCAGAAACCGACCTACGATTTTCAGCGGCACACCCGCCGGCCGGAAACCGTCTGCGTGGAGCCGCGACCGGTCATCATCGTCGACGGCATCCTCGTGCTCGCCGAGACCGAGCTCGCGGCGCGGATGGATATCAAGATCTTCGTCGATACCGACGACGATGTGCGGCTCGTTCGCCGCATCAAACGTGACCTCACCGAGCGGGGCCGCTCGATCGAAGACATCCTCCTTCAATACGAGCACACGGTGCGCCCCATGTACCTCCAGTTCGTCGAGCCCTCCCGCCGGCGCGCCGATCTCATCATCCCCCGAGGCGGCCATAACCGGGTGGCTATCGATCTGGTGATCTCGCGCATCAAGGCGCTGATCGGCTGAGGGGCGTGTAACTGTCCGCCCCTCGATCCGTAGGAAGCGGTATTCTGATTTTCACACGAACCTGCCCGTTATGCTCGGAGCGATACGGACGGCCGGCAGCCGCGCCTACGGCTCTCTTCAACGATCGGTTCAGCGGTTTCTGCTGACCACCATCCATCCCGATCCGTGGATGCGGTACCGTTTTGCGGTCCCGGTCCATGCGTACGGGGCCGGCTCCCGTCATCCCTTCTCCTGGTATTTCTCGGGCAGCCTGTCGGACTCCGTGCGCAGCATCGACGATGTGCGGCAGTGGGTGTTGGATTGCGATTATGCGCGGGATGTCGACCAGTTCGATGCCGTAGATTACTGGCAGCACCCCTTGCTGTTCGAACGCAAACGGGTAGGCGATTGCGAGGACTTTTCGCTCTGGACCTGGCGACGGCTCGTCGAACTGGGCTACGACGCCGAATTTGTCGCCGGCTGGATCCAGTCTGACGACTGCACGCGGGTCGGCCACACCTGGGTGATGCTCCGCGACGGGGACGAGGCCCTGCTGTTCGATCCGGTGATCCGCGAGCCGGAGCGCGTCGTGATGCCGCTCGAAGCCCTGGAAGAACGCTACATCCCGCACGTGTCGGTCGACCGGGCGCTTCAGGGATTTGTGTACGGCGGTTATTATACCGCCCTCAGCGACCGCTGGAACGGCCGCTAGGCGTGGGGAAGGGGACGCAGCGTCACTTCGCCGGCGTGCAGGGATACGACGCCTTCTTCGGTGCGCAGCTGGAGGGCTCCACCCGGTGAAACCCCCTCGATAAAGCCTCGATAGCCGGCGCCCCCGCCGGCGACCCGCACGTCCACCTGCTCGCCGAACCGGTACATGCGCGACTCGTATTCGCCCAGCAGACGGGCCAGGGCGTCGTCATTCCCCATCTGGTCGTACATCGTTTCGAGTTCGATCAGGAGGTGCGCCAGCAGGGCGTCCCGCGCCACAAAGCGGCCCGTCTCCAGCACGAGGGAGGTGGCCGAGGAGGCGATCGGGTCCGGAAAGCTGGCCTGGTTGACGTTGATGCCGATCCCGAGGACGATGAACTCCGGCGGCTGCTGGAGCCCGCCGCTCTGGCTGGATTCGAGCAGCATACCCCCGCATTTTTTGCCGTCGATGTACACGTCGTTGGGCCATTTCAGCGATACGACGACGGGGGACGCAAACCCGTCTATCGCGCGGGCCGCGGCGAGGCCGGCCAGCAGGGGCAGCACGCTGACGCGTTCGAGCGGCAGGACAGGACGGAGGATGAGGGAGAAGAGCAGGTTTTTGCCCGGCTCAGCCTGCCACGCGCGCTGATGCCGGCCGCGGCCCGCGGTCTGGTAGTCGGCGATGACGATGGCTCCGTTCGGCGCGCCCCCGCGCGCCCAGGCCGATGCGGCGATGTTCGTCGAATCGATCGATTCGTAAATACGGCGCGGCGTACCCATCCATCGGCAGCGATCGAGTGCGTCCCAGGCGTCGGAGGGCGAATCGGGTACGTGGGGCTGTAGCATGAGCAGGCCAGACGCTGCGCGGTTTTCTGTACGGATGGGAGGAAAAGGGGGCGTTTGGACGTATCTTCCCGGCTGGAACGATTCTTGACTGAGCCGGTGCATGATGGCTCATATTGGACGAAGGAAGCAAGAGACGCACATGAAAAGGTCGTGGTTTCTAGGGATGGCGATGGCCGTGTTGTTGGCCGGCGCCGGCCGGGATGGGATGGCCCAGGTGCGTCCGCTCCAGCCGAACATTCAGGCCGAACTGCACCGCGCGGAAACGGCCTGGCGGAGCGGCGGGAGTCTGCTCGAAGCCAAGGTGCGGGCCGACGAGGTGCTGCGCCTGTCGCCGGATCATCCGGAGGCCCTGCGGCTTCGCGCAGAGGTGCTCCTCGCGCTCAAGCGGTACGACGAGGCGCTGCCGGACGCGCAGCGCGCCACGGAGCTGAATCCGAGTGACGGGCAGGCCTACTGGATCCTGGCGGAGTCGGCCCGGCTTGCGGGCCGTCCGGGCGTGGCGCGGGAATCCCTGCGCAAGGCCGCCGGCCAGATCACCAATGAAAACGCCGACCTCCATATCCAGCTGTCACAGGTAGCCGCGCAGGTCGACGAACTCGATCTGGCGGAGTCGTTCGCACGGGTCGCGCGCGCCAGGGACCCCGGGTACGCCGCCGCACACTACCAGCTGGCGCGGGTATTCCTCCTGCAGGGCCGGCAGCAAGCCGCCATATCCCTGCTGCTGAGCGGGCTGGACGATCGGGTGCTGGATCCGCGCTTTATCGAACAGGATTCCACCCTCGGCGTCCTCGCGCGGCATCCCGACCTCGCGCCGCGCCTTCGAGAGCGCTAGAGCGCCCGCGAGCACTACGCAGCCGGCATCAGACCCCTTCTTGCGTGACCGGCCGGACCTCGCTGTAGGAGGCAACGGTGCGGAATCGTTGCGGCGGGCGGAACGGCATCACGATCAGCGATTCGAAACGCGTATTCCAGGGCACCCACGCACCCTCGACGTTCTGGATGTGCACGAAATAGCGGCTTTCTTCCCTGAAAAAGAGGGCGAGGTCGATTCGTTCGAGCTGAACGGCGACCAGGACGTTCGAGGCCCGGTCCACGTACAGCCGCACGCGCCGGATGTTTTTGCCGTCGCCCTGCTCGGGCCGCGCGCGCACTTCATACACCCTGGATACGCCGTTGGTCATGAGCGTGTCCGGTCGCATCCGGTAGAAATACGCCTCGTAGTCGCGGGGGGCCAGATAGGGGGGATCCTCGGGCAGCAGATAGGGGGCGAGGTCCTTCGGGTCCTGCTTCTCGACGTTGGCCGACACGAACCGTTCGAAGAACCCGAAATCGAACGTGCCGGATGAATCCTGGTCGATCACCTCGAACCGCCGCGTTCCGGGGAGGCCGCTGTGGCGTACGGTGCGTTCCCGGAAGGCGACGAGGTACGCATCCTTGTCCAACTGCTCCGTCCTGAAGTAGCGCGTAAACGCAAAATGAGGCAGTTGGGCGAAAGCCTGCCGGATGGGTTCGGTGTCTGCGGTCGCAAAAGCGGTGAGGACGGAATCCCGTTCGGCCGCATCCTGGTTGAACGCGTTTTCATACGTCGCATACACGGCTTCGCCGGGCGTGGGCGACGCGCTTTCGCCGCACGCGGCGAGGGCGACAAGGAGCGGCCCTGCGAGCGCGAGCCGTTGGAAAGCGAGGAGAACGCGATGCTTCATCGTTTGCGATGCGTGGCAGAATCCTGGAGTCGCTCCTTCTAACCCGGCGGACGGTCTGCGGTTGCGACAGGGCCGTTCTGGGTCGTTCTGAGCCGTGCGGCCGCATTCTCGGCGCCGTGCAGCATCTTCCTATCAAACCCCGATTCCCGTGAGCGAAAAAACAACGCAACGTTATACCAGGGCCCGCGATGTGGCCGTACAGGCCGCGATGGATGCCGGCCGACTGATCGCCATGCACGCCGGCCGGCTCCAGGAAGGCCAGGTCCGCGAAAAGGCGACGCACGACCTCGTCACGGAAATCGATGTCGCCTCGCAGGCGCTGATCACGCGCCGGCTGCTCGACGCCTTCCCGGAGTCGACCGTGCTCGGCGAGGAGGGGACGGTGCTGGCCGAGGCCGCGCGGGAGGTGGCCGGCTGGCGCTGGATCATCGACCCCGTCGACGGCACGACCAATTTCGCCCACGGCGTCCCGCCGTATGCCGTCAGCATCGGGTTGCAGGACGAGGGCAAGCCGGTCGTCGGGGTGGTGTACGAGGTGTCGCGGGATGAGCTGTTTACGGCCGTGACCGGCCAGGGGCTGTTCGTGAACGGCCGGCCGGGGCGCGTGAGCACCCATGCCACGCTCGACCAGAGCCTGCTTGTCACGGGGTTTCCGTATACCCGGTTCGAGCACATCGATGCGTTTATGGACGTCCTGAGCCGGCTCCTCCGCGCCTCGCGCGGCGTCCGCCGCACGGGCAGCGCGGCGACCGATCTGGCGTATGTCGCGTGCGGGCGCTTTGACGCGTTTTTCGAGAGCGGGCTCATGCCGTGGGACCTTGCCGCCGGCGTCGTGCTCATCGCCGAGGGCGGCGGCATGGCGACGAATTACTACAACGTGCCGGAGCGTCTTTTCGATCGCCAGATCGCGGCAACCAACGGCCATATCCACCACGAATTGCTCGCCATCCTGGACGCCGTGAAGGATCTCATGCCCTGAGCGACGTTTAGATTGGCGATGAATTTCGGCTTCGCTCGCCGGGGCAGGTAGGATGTACGCCCCGTGGGTCCTAGTTTAGCGGCCGAAAACAGACGCTCCACTCGATTCTATCCATCCTTACGTCGATATGGAAACTACAGGCTTGGGCCTCCTCAAAGGGAAAAAAGGCATCATCTTTGGCGCGCTCGAAGAACGCAGCATCGCCTGGGCGATCGCGGAACGCGTCCATGAGGAAGGCGGGAAATTCATCCTTTCGAATGCGCCCGTCGCCAAGCGGATCGGCTCGCTCGATGCGCTCGCCGAAAAGACGGGCAGCCCGCTCGTCTGGGCCGACGCCACGAGCGACGAGGACCTGAAGACGCTCTTCGAAGAAGCGAAGGCGCAGTACGGCACCGTCGACTTTATCGTCCATGCGATCGGGATGGGGCTCAACGTGCGCAAGAACCGGCCCTATGAGGCGCTCAACTACGAGTGGTTCCAGAAGACGCTCGACATCTCGGCCATCAGCCTGCACCGCACCATCCATCACGGCCTCGAAACGGGCGCCATTGCCGACAAGGCGTCGATTGTGACGCTGACCTACATCGGCGCGCAGCGCATCTTCTCGGCCTATTCCGAGATGGGGGATGCGAAGGCGCTGCTCGAAAGCATCGTCCGCTCGTTCGGCTATCGCCTCGGGAAGCGGGGCATTCGGATCAACTCGATCTCGCAGGGTCCGACGCGGACCACCGCCGGCTCGGGCATCAGCGGCTTCGACGCCCTGTTCGAATTCGCCGAGCGCATGTCGCCCCTGGGCAACCCGGACGCGAGGAGCTGTGCCGACTACACCATCACGCTTTTGAGCGACCTCACCCGCATGGTCACGATGCAGAATCTGTTTCACGACGGCGGCTTCAGCTCGATGGGCATTTCGGACGAGTTGATCGCCGAACTGGGCGACCTGCTCAAGCCCTCCTGACCCGATCGCATGACGGAACATCCCTCGCCGCGGGTACGGCTGTTCGTGTCGGATATCGACGGCTGCCTTGGCGAGCCGTATCAGGCCTTCGATCTCGGTTCGATGAGCCGGCTCGCGGACCTCGCGCGGCTCGGGGGGCGGCTGGATTCCTCGCCGCATTACCCGGCTCTGGGCCTCTGTTCGGGCCGGCCGTTTCCCTACGTGGAGGCGCTCACGCAGACGCTCGGCCTCGTCGTGCCCGTCCTCTTCGAGAGCGGCGGGGGCATCTTTGACCCCGTTTCCGCCCGCGTGCAGTGGCATCCCGCCTTTTCGGACGACCTCCGCGAAGAGGTGGAGGCGCTGGGGCGGTGGATGGTCGAACACTGCATCCCGGGGTCGTCGCTGCTGTTCGATTTTGCGAAGCGGACGCAGCCCGGGATGATCAGTCCGTTTTCCGAGGAGATCGACCGCTGGATGCCCGTGGTGGAGGAGCGCGTGGCGGTTCATCATCCCCGCCTTACCGTGCATCGCACCAACCTGTCGATCGATGTCCTGCCGGAGGGCATCAGCAAACACATCGGGATGGCGTGGCTGTCCGAGCAGCTGGACGTACCGCTCGCCGGCATGGCGTACATCGGCGACAGCAGCGGCGACCTCGAGGCGCTGAAGGCGGTTGGTACCTCTTTTGCTCCGCAGAATGCGATCGAGGCCGTCAAGTCGGCCGTACATCGGGTCACGGCGCCGCGTATCGCCGGCGTCGTGGAGGCCTACGAGGTCTGTCTGGCGAAGAATCGGGCGCTTTCGCGCTGAAAGCGGGGCATCTTTCCGCCAGACCGACTTGTCGATTGGACTTAAATCACCTAGATTTATGTCGAATGTAATAGGTTCACCCGTTTCGCTAACTCACTGCCGGCCTTATACGTACGCTGATGCTCTGGACCACGCTCCACCTGCTTCTGCTCGTCACGACCGCTTTTGTCGGTCTCTTTTCGGAGGATGACGATTTCGCCGATGCGCGGCGACTTTATTACACGGTGTCGCGCGACGGGATGCTCTATCGGAGTCCGAGCGACGCGCAGGCGTATCTCGCGCTGCGTTTTCGCGAGCCGCTCATCGTGATCGAGCGCAATCCCGCCTGGAGCCGCGTTCGCACCCGCTCGGGCGAGCAGGGGTATGTGCAGACCGGCGCGATCTCGAATGTCTGGATTCGGGTCTCCAAACGGCGCAAGGCCGTGTATGTGTACCGGGGCACCGAACTCGTGCGCAAGATCCCCGCCGATTTCGGCGCCAACGTGGTATCCGACAAGATCCGGCGCGGTAACCTCAGCTCGCCCGACGACTGGCGTACACCGGAAGGGACGTTCTTCGTCGTCTCCAAGAATCCCAACAGCAAGTTCTACAAAGCGTTCGTGCTCAACTACCCGAACGCCGAGGATGCCGACCGGGGCTTTCAGGACGGCATCATCTCGCGCGAGCAGCGCGACGCGATCGTGGCGGCCGAAGAACGCGGCGACATGCCGCCGATGGACACCCAGCTCGGGGGCTGGATCGAGATCCACGGCAGCGGCACCGGCGGCGGCACGAACTGGACCCAGGGCTGCGTGGCGATCCGCAACGAGCAGATGGACGAACTCTGGGCGCTCGTCAACGTGGGCACACCCGTGATCACGGAGTATTGAGGCGGCCTGCGGGGTGAATCTTCACCCTGCGTTTCGCGTACCTACTGACAGGCTCAACCAACCTGGATCGGTCATGAAAGGTACGCTGCACATCCTTCGCGCACAGCTGACGGCGCTGGTCGTCCTACTGGCCTGTACGCCGGCTCTGGCGCAGCAGGCGGGTAAAATCGACTTTCCGGAGCCGCTCGGGGCGGGGCCGGCGTATATCGTCCCGATCGATGAAACGATCGACGCCGCGCTCGCCAGCTACATTGACCGCGCCACCAGCGAGGCCGAGGAGGCCGGGGCATCCGTCATCGTCTATCATGTCGACACCTTCGGCGGGCTGGTCGATGCGGCCGATCAAATCCGCAAAACCATCCTCAATACACCGATTCCGACGGTAGCCTTCATCGACAAGAACGCCGCGTCGGCCGGGGCGCTGATTTCGTATGCCGCCGACCGGATCGTGATGGCACCGGGCGCCTCGATCGGGGCGGCCACCGTCGTGGAAGGCGGGAGCGGGAAAAAGGCGGCGGAGAAATACCAGAGCTACATGCGCGGCCTGATGCGCGCGACGGCCGAGGCCAACGGGCGCGACCCGCGGGTGGCGGAGGCGATGGTAGACGACTCCCTGGAAGTGGAAGGGATCTCGAAAGCCGGCGAACTGCTCACGCTCTCGACCCGGGAGGCGCTCCGGATCGGCGTCGCGGACGCTGAGATGGAGGATCTGCCCGCGGTGCTGGCCGCGCTCGGGATCGACGAGAGCCGGCGATTCGATCATCACGTGACGGGCACCGAAAAGGCGCTTCGTTTCCTCGGTTCGCCTGTGCTGCAATCCCTCCTCATGCTCATGATGATGGGCGGCCTGTATTTCGAGTTGCAGTCGCCGGGTGTGGGCTTCGCGGGGCTGATGGCCGGCGTGGGCGCCGCGCTGTTTTTTGCGCCGAACTACATGATGGGCCTGGTGGAAAGCTGGGAGATCGTCCTGTTCGGGATCGGTGTGATCCTGCTGCTGGCGGAAATCTTTGTGATACCGGGCTTCGGCGTGGCCGGCATCACCGGGCTGATCCTCATCGTGGGGTCGTTGTTCGCCGCGCTGGTCGGCAACGTCGGCCTCGCGTTTCCCGACATGGCCTCGATCACGTCCGCCATCGGGACGATGGCGATCACGATGGTCCTGCTCGTGGTGCTGATCTTCTCGCTGGGCCGCATCCTGCCGCAATCGCAGCGGTTCAACCGGCTCGTGCTCGCGCCGGAATTGACAAGCGCCGACGGCTATACCTCGGCGGACACGCACGAGGAGTGGCTCGGCGCGGTCGGACGCGCCCTGACGCCGCTGCGCCCGGCCGGCACGGTGGAGCTTTCGGTGGGAGAAATGGCGCGTCGGGTAGATGTTGTCACGTCAGGAGAGTACATTCCAGCCGGCAGCGCCGTGCGGGTCGTCCAGGTCCGCGGCAGCCGGGTGGAGGTGCAGCCTGTGACCTCCCTCGCCGAGGGAAATGAAACATCCCGCGCCTAGCCCGTACACCCACCCATTATTTTCCCGTAACGCGCACCACGATCCCATTGGATTTCCTCATCCCCATAGCCCTGATTGCGGCCGGCGTCGGATTGATCCTCGTCGAAGTCTATCTGGTGCCGGGGTTTAATGTGGTCGGGATCGTGGGGGTGCTCCTCATCCTGTTCGGCGTCGGCTACTCGTTTTCCGAGCATGGATTTGTGGGAGGCTCCATCGCGCTGGTTGGCGCCTCGGTGGCATTCGGGGCGTCGTTCTACTGGCTCTGGCGATCCGGCGCGTGGGACCGGTTTATTCTGGCGACGAGTCTGCGCCGGGACGATCAGTTGATCGCCCGGGAGAGCGAGGATCGCTCGCGCGTGCTGGGGCAGCAGGGTGTCGCGATCACGCCGCTTCGCCCGACGGGCATCGTCGACATCGGCGGCCGGCGGATCGAAGTGCGTACGGAAGGCGAGTTCATCGCCGCCGGCAGCGAGGTGCGCGTGGTGGCCATGGATCGCCGGCAATACTTCGTTCGCCTCGCCAATGCGTTGCCCGAGAGCAACGTCTCTTCTTCGGCCGATTGATCGCTACCGGCAACATTCCCGCCTCTTTTTTGTCTGTGTAGCAACGGACTTCGCAACCATGGACCTCGTTGGAGGGCTATCTGTATCCATGCGGTTTAAACCGGCAGTATTCGCGCTTATTGTCTTCGTTTCCATCGTTTTCGCCGCGGGCTGCGCGACGGAACCCGCGATGCGGTATGGGCCGCCGGAGGGCTGGGAGGGCGCCGGCGCGCGCTGGTGGCTGGCCGGCCAGGATACGTCGGGCTTTTATCCGAAGATGGAGACCATCGACGATATGTCGCTGGAAGACGACGACGTGGTTTTTCTGGCGCCGGGCGAGGTCGCCGCGATGCGCCGCAACGATCGGGCGCAGTTCGAGCGCGCCGTGAAACGCAGCCTGATCCGTCTGTTCCGGAACGAACCCGTGATCGTGGATTCCCTCTTCACGGCGCATATCAAGCCGCTGCTGGCGGACGTCGCGTTTACGAGCGACCCCGTGCAGGATGTCGAGAACTTCAAGCGGAAAGCCTACAAGCTGCTGGCGCGGCATTTCAGGGAGCCGCGCGCCAAGCTCGAGCTGGGCAAGGACGTGCCGATCATCTACCCTGACAGCCTCCGCGAGCAGGGGATTGGCGGCGCGGTCGTGCTCCAGGTGCGGCTCGACCAGGAGGGCGTGCCGCAGTCCGTCGAGTTGATCAAAAGCATCCACCCCGTGCTGGATCAGATCGCGATGGAGGCCACGACGCGGATGCGCTGGCTGCCGGCCTACATCTTTCAGAAGAAGGAATGGCAGCCGGTGCCGGCGTGGGCCCGTTTTCGCATCTCGTTCAGCAGCGCGAACACGCAGGAGGCCGGCTGAGCGCGTCAGCCGATGAGCATGCCGGCGATCGTCGCCGTCATCCACGACGCCAGCGCCCCGCCGATGACGGCCTGGATGCCGAGTCTGGCGACGTCGCTGCGGCGTTGCGGCGCGATGCCGCCGATGCCCCCGATCTGGATCGCGATCGACGAGAAGTTGGCGAACCCGCACAGGGCGTAGGCGGCGATGATGGTCGTGCGTTCGCTGAGCACGTCTTTCAGGTTGCCGAGCGAGAGGTAGGCGATGAACTCGTTGACCGCGATCTTTTCCCCGAGCAGGGAGCCGAAGAGCAGGATCTCGTTGGATTGGACCCCCATGGCCCAGGCGATCGGGGCGAAGAGGAAGGCAAAGATGGACTGGAGCGACAGGCTCGTGAACCGTCCGCCCGTCCAGTTGGCGATTACGCCGTTCAGGTCGTAGGCTTCCCATCCAAAGATGACCGGCCGGCCGGCGATCCCGAGCAGGTAGTTGACGAGCGCGAGGAGGGCAATGAAGGCCAGGAGCATGGCGCCGACGTTGAGCGCGAGTTTGAGGCCTTCGCTGGCGCCGTCGGCCGTGGCTTCGAGCACGTTGGAACCCTGGGTGGGCACTTCCATGGCGATCTCGCCGGTCGTCGCCGGCGCCTCGGTCTCCGGGACGATGATTTTCGCCATCACGATAGCCGCGGGGGCGCTCATGATCGAGGCCGAGAGCAGGTGGCCGGCGAAGGCCACGCGCGCCACGGGGTCGTCGCCACCGAGAAAGAGGATGTACGAGGCCAGCACGCCGCCGGCGATGGTGGCCATCCCGCCCGTCATCAGCGTCATCAGTTCACTGCGCGTCATGCCCTGGATGTAGGGCCGGACGACGAGGGGCGCCTCGGTCTGCCCGATAAATACGTTGGCGGCGGTGGCGAGGGATTCCGCGCCGGAGATCTTCATGGTTTTCGCCATGAACCGGCCCATGCCGCGCACCACGGGCTGGATCAGCCTCAGGTAATACAACATGCCCATCAGGGCGCCGAAAAACACGATCGTGGGCAGCACCTGAAACGCGAAAATGGAGCCGATCGAGCCTTCCTGGCCCTGGGGTATGCCGAGCGGACCGAAAATGAACCGCGACCCCTCGAACGTGAAGCTGAGCACGCGGGAGAACACGCCCCCGATGAACTCGAACACGGCGCGCCCCGGCCCGGTCTTGAGCACCAGCAGCGCGAAAATCAGCTGCAGCAGGACGCCTACCCCGACCAGTCGCCAGTTTACGGCCCGGCGGTTCGATGAAACGGCGTAGGCGATGCCGACCAGGACGGCCACACCGAACAGGCCGCGGAGGATGTACACGAGGGTGGTCATAGACGCGATGATTGCGGGACAGGAGGGGGTGAGCGGCGTAGGCCGGGGGGTGGGTGACGCAGGCTGAGGCCGGCGTAAGATAGGATTTCCCCGCGAAAAGAGAAGCGAAAAGTCGGGCTACCGCGGCCACCGGTTGTTGGCCCGATCGGCATCCGGGAGGCGATGGTCCGGGTCGATGACGATGGCGGCCACATCCGGCTGCCGGGGGACGAGATGCACCTGATCCTGGCCGGCGAAGCCCTGTGCGGGCAGCCGCAGCCGCTGGTCGCTGCCGTCCTGAAACACGATGCGGATGTCGAGCGGCATCAGCACGCCGTTCGGCTGGCGGATGATGAACGCGTTCTGTTCCGCCGGCTCCACCGACGGGTCAAACACGCCCGAGCCGTAAAACCAGCCGCGCCAGAACCAGGAGAGGTCTTCGCCCGTGCCGTCTTCCATGGTGCGGAAGAAGTCGGCCGGCTGGGGGTGTCGGTAGGCCCAGCGGAGGATGTAATCGCGAAAAGCCGGGTCGAAGCGCTCGGGCCCGAGCACATACTCGCGCAACAGCACCAGGGCGAAGGCCGGCTTCCGGTAGGAGAGGAAACCCCTCGCTTCGGGGGGCATGCGGTCGGGCGGCGTCGTGCTGGGCAGGGCGCCGCCGGGGCCGGCCATCCGGCTGGCGATGGAGTCGGGCGAGAACGCGGCGAGGCGATCGGCGTCGTCGCCATACATAGACCGGTTGGCGTAGTAGTTGATGAACGTCGTGAGCCCCTCGTCCATCCAGGCGTGCCGGCGTTCGTCGGAGCCGACGAGCATGGGAAACCAGGTATGGCCGATCTCGTGATCGGTGACGCCGAAGAGGTCCTGCCCCCGGTCGTCCATCGCACAGAAGATCAGCATCGGGTACTCCATGCCGCGCACGCGGCCCGCCACGTTGATCGCGGTCGGGTAAGGATAGGCGTGCCAGCGGTCGGAGTGCAGCTTGATGGCCTGGCGCAGGTAGTCCGTCGCGCGCTCCCAGCCGGGGGCGTCGTTCGAGCCCAGCGCCTCTTTCGGATAGGCCGACATGAGCAGGACGCCGTTCCAGCCGGCGGCGTCGAGCAGGAAAGCCGGCGAGGCCGCCCAGGCGAAGTCCCGGACGTTTTCCGCCCGGAAGCGCCACGTCAGCATCGGTTCGCCCTGCGGCCGGCGGTCCGGGGCGCCGGCGTCGGACACGTCGACGATGGATACGGTCGTCTCGCTGGTACGCGCCTGTTCGATGCGTTCGGCCTGATCCGGGGTGTAGACATCCTCCGGGTTGAGGAGGGAGCCCGTGGCCACGACGACGAAGTCGGACGGCACGGTCAGCGACACGTCGAAGTCGCCGTATTCCAGATAAAATTCGCCCTGGCCGAGGTAGGGCAACGTATTCCAGCCTTCGACATCATCGTACACCGCCATCCGCGGGTACCACTGCGCGATCTGGTAGATCGGTCCCTGCTCGACATCGAGCCGGCCCATGCGGTCGGCGCCATGTTCGGGGATGACGAAGCTGAAATCCATCGCCAGCTCGGCGACGCCGCCGCCCGCCGCGAGCGGAGCCGGCAGGTCGATGCGCATCCGGGTCCCGTCGACGATCGGCGCGGCGCCGACGAGCGTCTCGCCCATCGACACGGCCGCGTTCGCGATGTCGATCCCGCCGCCCTCGAAGGCCCCGCGCCAGCGCGAACCCGCGCCGTAGCGCTGATCGCCGAGGCTGTTCGGGACGAACAGGTTCTGGTCGAGTTGCAGCCAGAGGTAGGTGAGGGCGTGGGGACTGTTGTTCGTGTACGTGATGGTGACCGTCCCCTCGATCCGATGCGTGAGCGGGTCGAGCGAGGCCTCGATGCGGTAATCGGCCCGTTGTTGCCAGTACGCCTCGCCCGGCGCGCCGGAGGCCGTCCGGTACGACGAGGGGGGCGGCATGTCGAGCGGCAGGATGGCCGTCTGCTGGGCGGCGCCCGGCGCGGTGAGCAGGGCCGTGAGCACGGCGGCCAGAGCAAAGCGTTTTGTCATGGATGTTACGTTCGGCAGCTTTTTCGCCTGGAGGGCACTCCGATACCCCGGGGACGGGACGTAGCATGCGCGCCACGCCATGGTAGTTCCGGTTTGGTCTCAGGGTTTCATTGATCGGATCAGCCATGGCGGCATACCCCTCTTCTGTCCTCTCTCGCGCGTTTTTCTGGCGTTGCGTAGCCATCATGAGCATGCTGCTCGTTTTTGCCGGCGCCGGCGACGAACCCCGCCGCGGGACCATCGTGTCGGTGGAGCGGATCGCGTCGGTGACGGTGGACGACGTGGCCGCGCGGCTGCGCGAGGCCGGCGTGCCGGGCCGGCCGATGTATGGCGTGACCCTCTACCGGGTGCTGTACCGCACGACCGACACGGACGGCGCGCTCACGGTCGCCTCGGGCGCCCTCGCCGTGCCGGAAGGCCTCACCGCGCCGGCGCCGCTGCTCAGTTATCAGCACGGGACCACGATCGCGAAGGACAGGGTGGCCTCGATGCGCGATTTCGATCTGATCGGGATGGGGTTCGGGGCGAGCGGGTATATCACGGCCCTGCCGGATTATCTCGGTCTCGGCGTCTCGGACGGGCTGCATCCGTACGTGCATGCGGCGAGCCTGAGCACCGCGATCGTCGACATGCTCCGCGCCGTGCGGCAGTACAGTGCCGACGAGGGCGTGCTGCTGGGCGACCAGCTCTTCCTGATGGGCTACTCCGAAGGCGGGTACGCCACCATGGCCGCGCATCGCGCTATCGAGGCGCAGTATGCGGACGAGTTCGAGGTGACCGCGTCGGCCCCGATGGCCGGCCCGTACAGCCTGTCGGATGTCATGTTCGGGCAGATGGTCGATGACCGGTCGTATCCGACCACCGTGTATCTCCCGCTGACGCTTTTCGCCTACGACCAGGTCTACGACCTCTTCGAGAATCCTTCCGAGGTGCTAGCCCCTCCGTACGACACGACGCTGCCGGCGCTGTTCGACGGCGCCCTCGACTGGCGCGAGATCAACGCGCACCTCCCCGACGTGCCCCGCGCCATGCTGAGCGCCTCGTTTCTCGAAAACCTGGCACAAGACCCGGCGCATCCGCTGCTCCGCGCGTTGCGCGAAAACGACGTGTTCGACTGGAAGCCCCGCGCTCCGATGAAGCTCTTTCATTGCCTCGAGGACGAACAGGTGCCGTTCCGGAACGCCGAGATGGCCATCGAGGCCTTTCATCGGCACGGGGCCGTCGATGTGGATGTCGCGGCGCTGGATTTTGGCGGCCACGAGGCGTGCGCGCCGCCGGCGATCTTCCTGGGCAAGCTCTGGTTCGACGCGTTCGTGGACGAAGAGGCCGTGCTGCTGCGTCAGGCCCGCGCGACGCTCGAGAAATAGCGCTGTCGCAGCGAACGGAGTCGGTCGCGCACCCCGCCACTTTTTCATCTGGCCGGGCGGTTCGGGTGGACGAATTTCGGTATCTTGAGATCCCTTCGTCCTCTTCCATTTTGCGCAGCACAGGTTCATGCGGCAGTACCGATTGGATTTCGACGCCGAGGCGACGCCGGCGCCGGCCATTCAGGCAGATCAGATTCTCCAGGGGCTCAACGAGCGGCAGCAGGAGGCCGTCCGGGCCACGGATGGCCCGGTGATGATCGTCGCCGGCCCGGGGTCGGGCAAGACGCGTACGCTCACGCACCGCATCGCCTACCTGCTGGCGACGAACAAGGCCCGGCCGTATCAGATTCTCTCGCTCACCTTCACGAACAAGGCGGCGCGGGAGATGAAGGAGCGCATCGAAAAGCTGGTGGGGGCGGATCTGGCCGGCGGGATGTGGATGGGCACGTTCCACTCCACCTTCGCCCGCATGATGCGCGTGGAGGCCGAGGCGCTCGGGTACTCGCGCGACTTCTCCATCTACGACACCGAGGACGCCGAACGCATCATCCGGGAACTCATGGGGTCGCTCAACATCGACACCCGGCAGTTCAGCCCCCGCTCGATGCTGTTTTTGATTTCGAGCGCCAAGAACCAGATGGTGGGGCCGGACGAGTACCAGCGGTTGGCCTCGACGAATAATCAGGACCTCGCCGCGCGCATCTATAAGCCCTACGTAGAGACCCTCAAGCGCGCCAATGCGATGGATTTTGATGATCTCCTCATCAAACCCATCGAACTGTTCCGGCTGCGGCCAGACATCCTCGAAAAATATCAGAACCGCTGGTCGTTTATCCACATCGACGAATACCAGGACACCAACCACGCCCAGTACCTGCTGACGAAGACGCTCGCCGAGCGGCACAAGAACATCTGCGTCGTGGGCGACGACGCCCAGAGCATCTACGCCTTCCGCGGCGCGGACATCGGGAATATCCTCTCGTTCCAGCGGGATTACCCCAACGCCGTCACGATCCGGCTCGAACAGAGCTACCGGTCTTCGAAGCGCATCCTCCGCCTGGCCGATTCGATCATCGGGCACAACAAGGACCAGCTCGAAAAAACGTTGTGGACCGAAAACGGTGACGGGACGCCGATCGTGCTGATGGAGGCCGTGTCGGAGAAGGACGAGGCGCAGAAGATCGAGCGCCGGATTCGCGACCTCGGCGTGCGCGCCGGCTACCGGTTTACCGATTTCGCCGTCCTCTACCGCACCAACGCGCAGAGCCGCTCCCTCGAAGACGCGCTCCGCCGCGGCGGCATCCCGTATCGGGTCGTCGGCGGGATGTCGTTTTACCAGCGGCGAGAAATCAAGGATGTGCTGGCGTATCTGCGTCTGGCCGTCAACCCGAACGACGTGGCGAGTCTGCGGCGGGTGATCAACTATCCGGTGCGCGGGATCGGCGCGAAGACGCAGGAAGAGATCTTCGGCTTTGCCGAGCGCCAGGGCATCTCTGCCTGGGAGGCGCTCGAACGGCTGCCCGAAATCGGGCTGCCGACGCGGACGCAAGGGCTCGTCGCGGCCTTCCGCGACATGGTGAAGCCCTACATGGCGCAGGCCTTCGATCGGCCGGCCGACGAGGTGGCGCGCGAACTCATCAAGGAGTCCGGCATCCTGTCCGATCTCCGGGACGAGGGGACGCAGGAAGGGCTCGTCCGCTGGGAAAACGTGCAGGAGCTCATCAACGCCATCGCCGAATACACCGCGCTGGAGCGCGATACGGCTTCGCTCAGCGCGTTCCTCCAGCAGGTGTCGCTGTTCACCGACCAGGACGCGACCGACAACCGTGACGAGCGGGTCACACTGATGACGCTGCATGCCTCGAAGGGGCTGGAGTTCGAGGTCGTTTTTGTCGCCGGCCTGGAGGAAGGCCTGTTCCCCCTCGCCAACGCCACGCAGGAGCGCAAGGAGCTGGAGGAAGAGCGCCGGCTGTTCTACGTCGGCGCGACGCGGGCGAAGTCGCACCTGTTTCTCTCCTTCGCGCGGAGCCGTTTCCGCTACGGCGAGACGACCTCGAGCATGCGGAGCCGCTTCCTCGAGGAGGTCGATGCGAGCGTATTGCTCACCGAGGCCGGCGAGTCGCTCGAGCAGCGCCCGAACCGGTTCCAGGCGACCGAAAAACGCACCATCGCGTACGAACGGCTCGATCCGCACTATTACCGCGAAAGCCTGACGACGCCGAAGCCGAAGCCGCCGGCCAAAAAAACAGGCGATCGCCGCATCGTCTACGACGAGACCGAAGGCGGCCGCATCGTCCCCGGCGTCGTCGTCGAGCACGAACAGTTCGGCGAGGGGAAGGTGCTGTCGATGGAGGGGCAGGGCGACCAGGCGCGCGCGACGGTCTTTTTCAAGGAAGTCGGGCAGAAGAAGCTGGCGCTGAAGTTCGCGAAGCTGCGTCTGGTCGAATAACGTTGGAGCGCGCCATGCCTGACCCGATACCGCATGAAAGCCGGCCGGTGCGCTGGTGGCAACGATCGGATTCGCTGATTGGTTTTTCCGCCATCATCTTGAGCATGTGCGCCGTATCGGTATCCATCTACCAGGCGCATCTGATGCGGGTGCAGCAACGCATGTCCGTCTGGCCCAATGTAGAGGTGCTCCTGGAACGCGGCGTGTCCGGGTATCGCCTGACGGCCGTCAATACGGGCGTCGGACCGGCCCGCATCGGCCCAGTGCGCGTGGTTGTGAATGAGGAGCTGGTCCATTCCTGGGCCGAGCTCTGGGACCGGCTTGGATTGGGCGAGGAGTTCACCTTTAACTTCGGGACGATAGGAGGGCGTGTGATTCCTGCTAACGGTTCCGTGGTGATCGTCAATGTGCCGCCCGAGCATGCCGCGTCGATCGCCAGGACGATCCAAACGTTCCGCGTGAGTATGTGTTATTGTTCGGTATTCGACGAGTGCTGGTTAACGGGAATGAACAGGCTGGAAACGGATACGGATGTCTGTGCGTTGCCTGAAAGCGAGCGGTTCAAGAATTGATGCGCCGGCCGAAGCCTGCGTCACCTGTTTCCTCACCCCACCATCCCTCATGAAGCACACCCTGTTCGTCGCCATCCTCCTGTTCGCCGGCTGTGCGTCGGAATCGAAGAAAGAAACCCTCGTCATCTATTCGCCCCACGGAAAGGAGATGCTGTCGGCCTTCGAGCGGATCTTTGAGGAGGCGCATCCGGACGTCGACGTCCAGTGGCTCGACATGGGCGGTCAGAATGCGTACGACCGCATCCGGACCGAGCGCGCGCGGCCGCAGGCGAGCCTGTGGTGGGGCGGGTCGAACGTCGCCTTCGAACGTGCCGGCGCGGAAGGACTGCTCGAACCCTACCGACCAACCTGGGCGGACCACATCGACACGCAGGCGCGGAGCGGCGAAGACCTCTGGTACGGCACGTTCTACACCCCGGAGGTGATCGCCTTTAACAGCCGCACGCTGCCGGATACCGAGTTGCCGCTCGATTGGGACGACCTGCTCGATCCGAAATGGAAAGATCGGATCCTCATCCGCTATCCCCTCGATTCCGCGACGATGCGCACCATTTTCGGGGCCATGATCATGCGGCAACCGACGCTGGAAGACGGCTACGCCTGGCTGGCGCGGCTGGACATGAATACCAAAACCTATACGGCCGACCCGACGCAGCTCTACCTCAAACTGGCGCGCGAGGAAGGGGAGGTGACGCTCTGGAACATGCCCGACATCTTCCTGCAGATGAGCGACAACGGCTACCCTTTCGGCTGGTTCGTGCCGGCGAGCGGCACCCCGGTCCTCACCGACGGCATCGCACTCGTCAAGAACGGCCCCAATCTCGCGCGAGCGCGCCAGTTCTACGAGATGGCGACATCGGACAGCGCGATGGTCTACCAGTCCCGGCTGTTCTACCGCATCCCCACGCGGACGGACATCCAGCCGGAGTCGTTGCCGGATTGGGTGCGTCAGGCGGACCTGCGTCCGATGGACGTCGACTGGGTCCGGCTCGCCGACGAGGGCGCCTCATGGATGCAGTACTGGGACGAAAACATCAAAGGCCGCGGCGAGGCCTACCTGAAGGAAAAAGGCATCCCCGTCGCCCCGTAGGGACGCCTGATTGTGCGTCCGCCCCCGCCGTCACGCCAGCGTGTTGTACAGGGACCAGGCGCCGGCGACCAGAAAACCCAGGCACGAGATCCACAGCATCACGTCCCAGAGTTTGCCCGGCAGCAGCCGTTCGTCGGCCCGGCGGTACCGGAAGAACAGCGCGGCGATCCCCAGCATCGGGAGCATGACGGCCTGTGCGACGCCGCTGGCGAGCACCATCGCCACCGGGGCCTGGAAGAAGAGGTAGGTGCCGAGCGCGAGGAACGGCCACACGCAGCTGATCCATCTGGTCCAGCGCATGCGGGTCGCCTCGGAGCCGTCGTGGAGCCCGAATAGGCCGAGCCCGTCCGCCACCAGCCGGCTGTAGCCGGCGGCCACGACGAAAAACGTCGAGTACAGCACGGCGAACGCGCCGAACAGGAAGACGCCGTGCGACCAGGAGCCGAAGACCGGGACGTACATTTCGGCGAGCGTGCGCACCATGTCGCCGCCGGCCGGGTTGAGGCCCGTCCGCCACAGCACTGCCGCGCCGAGGAGATAGAAGGCGACGGTGGCGAAGGTGTAGACGACGGCGGAGAGCCAGGCGTCGAGCTGGAGCACGTGGATCCAGCCCTTCGCGCGGTCGAGCCACTGCGGCGAGTCGTCCCGCCGGCCGGTGCTTCGCGCGTAGCCTTTTTCGAGGCACCAGTACGGGTACATCAGCAGCTCGCCGGCGCCCATCCCGATGATCCCGAACGCCGCGAGCGCGGTCACCATCGGGTTGATGCCGTCGGCCTCGCCGGCGGGCGGGAGGGAGAAGGTGAGTCCGCGGGCGAACTCGGAGCCCGTCACGGCCCAGTCGGTGAACTGGAGGAGGATGAGCGTCACCACCGTGATCAGGGTGAACAGCGCCACGAGCACGGTCGACACCGCCTGGATCAGGCCGAAGCGTCCGAAATACATCAAGACGGACGTGGCCACGGCGATGATCGTCGCCCACAGATACGCATCCCGCGGGGTCGCCAGGTCGCCGGCGGCCAGTGTGGCGGCATCGAAACGCTCCTGGGCCGCCGCACGGTCGCCCGTGCCCATCGCCAGCTCCACCTGGGCGCGCACGCGTTCGTTCTGGATGTCGTTGTACGTTTCGCCCTGCTCGGTCAGGGGCTGGCTGATCGCGAGCGCCTGGCCGACGCCGCCTACGATACCGCCCTGTTGCGAGATGATCAGGAGCGTCATCACCGCCCAGTACCACACAACCCAGTTTACCTTCCAGCGGGGGCCCGGCACCTTGTTGAGCGCCTCGAGCGGCGTTTCGCTCCAGGTTATCGTGTAGCGCCCCATCTCGACCTGCGTGAACACCTTGATCACGCAGCCGGCGATGATGAGCCAGAGCAGCCAGAAGCCGGCCTCGGCGCCGACCTTCGTCGTCGCGATCAGCTCGCCGGACCCGACGATGGAGCCGGCGATGATCATCCCCGGTCCCAGCTTCGCGAGCGTGGCCAGGAGCGTGGTGGGCGGGTTGGTGGGAGTCGACATAGTGGGGCGCTCAAGGCGTGCTGAGAGGATGAAACCGCGTCAATCCGCGTAGGCGACGGCGCGCTGCCGAGAGCTTCCCAGGCCGTCGATGCCGAGTTCGACGACGTCGCCCGGTTTGAGGTACTGCGACGGCTTGAAGCCCATCCCTACGCCGGCCGGCGTCCCGGTGGAGATGATGTCGCCGGGCAACAGGCTCATGAACTGGCTGAGGTAGCTCACGAGAGTCGGTACGTCAAAGATCATGTCCGCCGTGTTGCCCTGCTGCTTGAACTCGCCGTTGACCTTGAGCCACATCCGGAGGCGGTCTACGTGTTCGATCTCGTCCTTCGTAGTGAGGTGCGGGCCGAGCGGGGCGAACGTGTCGCAGCTTTTGCCTTTCACCCACTGCCCGCCGCGTTCGAGCTGGAAGGCGCGCTCGCTGTAGTCGTTGTGGAGCACATAGCCGGCGATGTAGTCTTCGGCATCCTCGCGCCTGACGTGGGTGGCCTTTTTGCCGATCACAATAGCGAGTTCGACTTCCCAGTCCGTCTTTTCGCTGTTTTTGGGGATGACCAGATCGTCGTTGGGGCCCACGATGGCGGAGGTGGCCTTAAAAAAGATGATCGGTTCAGCCGGCGGCTGCGCGCCCGACTCGCGGGCATGGTCGACATAGTTGAGGCCGATGCAGACGATCTTGCCCGGACGCGCGACGGGCGGGCCGAGGCGGGTGCCGGCGGGGACGGTAGGGGCGGATGCGGCGTGGACGGGCAGCCAGGCATCGAGCAGGTCGAGGCCGCCGCCGGCGAAGAATGCTTCGTCGTAGTCGTCGGCGACGGCGCCGGCGTCGATCATCCGGCCATCTTCCAACAGCACGCCAGGACGTTCCTGGCCGGGTTCACCAAAGCGAATCAGTTTCATCGCGTAGATAGGGTCGAGTGGGACAACGTTCAGCGTGGGGATGTTACGCTTGCGCAAGGGCAAATTGCAAAATGCCCATCGCAAAATGCAGGGCCAGTGCCACAGGGATGTTATGCACCAGGCGTTTCGATTATCCGATACAGGATGGAGGATCTCCGATCATAGGCCCGTTTTTCTGGGGAAAGCCGGCATCTTGCATCCCATATCCATCGCACCATGCCGTGCTAAACCACCGATCGGACGCGATTCTCTTCGGGCGGATGTCTATTTTGGTGTCCGTCAAACCCTGCATCGAATACGCATGTCAAACTTTTTGATCGTCGCTCTCGGAGGAGCGCTCGGCGCGATGGCGCGCTACGGCACGTCCCTCACCGTGATTCGCCTCGTCGAAAGCCGCGCCCCGCTGGCTACCTGGACGGCCAACCTCGTCGGTTGCCTGCTCATCGGCTTTCTCGCGCCGCTGGCGGACAGACTGCCTCTGGGCGAGACGGCCCGTCTCCTGCTCTTTGTCGGATTCCTGGGGTCGTACACGACGTTTTCGACGTTCAGCCTCGACAGCGTGATGTTGTGGAGGGAGGGGCAGATGGGGTTGTTGTTGCTCAACGCGGCGGGAAGCGTCGCCGCCGGCATGCTGCTGGTGTGGGTGGGGATGAAGCTCTCGCAGGCGTTGCTGGGGGCCTGAGCATTGCATGTTAGTGTAGCCGTAGGTCGGGTTAGCGCAGCGTAACCCGACACCCGTATCCCACCTCTGTCATTAACCGGCAAAACCCTCGCAAGGATATTGGGGGCGCGCGTTGGTTCGGTATCGCATTGTTGTCGGGTTACGGTCCCTGATGGGGACCTAACCCGACCTACGTCTGGGCTGCCCCGACATACGCCTTACTCGGCGACCCGCCGGCCGGCCCGCACGCCTGACGCCTCGCGCTCGTCCTCCGCATCCTCCAGCCCGATCCGGGGCGCCGGCGCGATGCCGTCCGTCCGATGCGCGCGCTGGATCTCGGCCAGGAGCTGCGGCAGGTTGGCCGCGTCGCGTCTTCCGGTGCGGCGTTCCTTGAACCACGCGCTTCCCGCCACCGCCAGGCTGATCAATACAAACAGGGCCGACACGAACAGTTCTTCCCCGTTGCCGCTCGTCACGCTTACCAGCGCGATGCCCAGCGCCACGGCCATGAACAGGCCGGCTCCGATCAGCGTGCCCGTCAGTTTCTTTGTTCGATTGGATTCGATCGTCACCCGCACCCCCGTTTCCTCCTGCTCGACGAGCAGCCGGGTCGGACCCTGTACGGCGTCCGCGGCGCTTTTCCATAGCCGGCCCGTCGACGTCGATTCGATGAGGCCCATTTTGCCCGTGTAGTCACGGAGTCGCTGCAGGGCGTCGCTCCAGGCATCCTCGAACGACACATCGGGCAGCACGGCAGTCACCCGTACTTCCGCCGGCACGCCGAGGACGTCGTTGAGGACAGGCAGGCGGTCCGGATGCATCAGGTCGGCGGCGGCGGCGCGGATGTGCGCCGCGTCGATGCCGGCGGCGCGGCCGGCCTCCTCGAGATCGGCGAGGGTAAGCTGCGTCGGCTCGGGCTCAGCCGTACGCTGCTGCCGCTCGGCGGCGAGAGCGAAGATCCGCTGGGCCTCGTTTTCGGTGAAGGTCTTTTTCATGGCGGCGCGGCAATGGGTTAGCCCAAGGTACGTCTTGCTCGACGCAGGGCCAAGCGCCCGGTTGCGCATGGCCGGCGGAATTTCCCCATACGCATCCCCCTGCCGCCCCGTCATCGATATCGGCGGCGATCCGTCAGTCGGGCGGCGGCCTCGCTTGTATCCTGTGTAAAGGGCTCGCTCTATCCCTGAAGCGCCCACATACCCGGAGGTAACGCCATGAACGCTATCCAACGCCTACTCGGCATCCTGCTCGTCGCCGGCCTGGTCAGTTGTTCGCCGACGAAATACATCACCTATGACTACGACGCCGAGACGGACTTCTCGCACTACGCGTCGTTCGACTGGCTGGCGCCGCCCGGCCACATCGAGGACCCTCTCATCAGCTACCCTTCGATGGCGCTGACCATCAAGAAGTCCATCGAACGCGAACTGATCGGGAAGGGGTTCGACAAGGTCGATGAAGATCCGGATTTCTACGTGGTCTATCACGCATCGGTCGAACGCCAGCTCACGCGGTCCTATATCGACACCTGGGGCTACTACTATCCCCGCTATCACCGGTATCCGCGCTACCGCCGGTATCCTCCGGTGGCGTGGGGGTTTGTGTATGTGGATGCCTACGAGGAGGGGACTCTGGTGATCGACATCGTCGACGCCGGCACCAATGAACTGGTCTGGCGCGGCTCGGCCCGCGGCGCCGTCGGCGACCCGGTTCTGGCGCGCAGCCGCATCGACGAGGCGGTGAGTCGGATTCTGGCTCCCTTCCCGCCAATCGGTCGGGAGGAGGCCGTGATGCGCGAAGCGCCGGCATCCTGATCGGCTACGGCTCTCCCATGAAACGGCAGCCGGCAGTGTCTGATCGTACACGGCAGGGTGCGGCGACGGCGTCTTTTTGTCGACCTCTCCCGTGATGCCGGGGGACGCGGTGTATCTTATCTGGGCTACAAATCGTACTTTCTTTCGCTTCGCGGCACACGAACCGAAGGCCGCGGGCGTTATGTTGGCAACGATTCCTCACCCGCCCTACCCGGACCCACGCATCATCATGAAACTGACCGTAGGTTTTCTGGCGAGCCTGCTTCTCGCTTCCCTGTCCCCCTCGTACGCCCAGACGTCGCGGAGCGATGGGCCGGTAAATGTGGGAATGGCCGGCTTCGGGGCCTCGTTCCTGATCGACGGCGAGCGGCTGCTCGTGACGCGTTCGGGCCTGAGCACGATGTTTCCCGAGCCGCCGAACCAGACCGGCGCCCTGATTACGTACACCCGCCAAGACGGTGATTGGAAGGAACAGGGGTCGATTACGCCCGACGATGTCACGGTGAGCGATGCGTTTGGGACCAGCATGGCGCTTTCAGGAGACTGGCTGGCGGTTTCCGCCCCCATGGCCAACGAAGGATGCGGCGCGATCTACCTGTTCAAACGCGCCGGCGCAGGCTGGAACGAATCGGCCCGGGTCACGCCGGCGGACTGCGACGGCGAGGTCGAAGTAGGCCAGGCGCTCGCGTTCGACGGCGCCACGCTGATCGCCAGCGCGCACAAGGCCAACGATGGCCAGGGGGCGCTCTATGTCTTTCGCGCCGACCGCTCGGGTACCTGGAGCCAGGTCGATCGCATGGACAACGCGGCCGGCGACCATATCGGGTATGGCGTCAGCCTGCGCGTCGGGACATCCGGTCTTTTTGTCGGCGCGCCGGGCCTCAACGGCACCGGGGGGATCCTGTACCATCCGCGTGACGGCCAGGGATGGGGGGCGGCAGAAACGATCGCTCCGAGCGACACCACGCTCCGCATCTTCGGGGCTGACTTTTCGGTAGCGGGTGATGAACTCTTCGTCGCCGCGCCGGGCGTGAGCTTCACGGCGGGCGGACCGCCGGCGGAGGGCGCAGTCGTTTCCTTCAAGCGGCAGGGCGGAGCCTGGACGGAGTCGGGCACGCTACGCCTGGATTCGACCTATGTGGAAAAACTAGATATCGGCGTCCCCAGTTCGTTCGGATTCGGGAGTGCGGTGCAGGTGCGCGGGAACGCGTTGTGGGTGGGCTCGCTGCTTTCGGGCGGCGCCGCCGGCAGCATCTTCGTGTACCACCGCGCCGGCGCGGATGGCGCCTGGACCGTCGCCCAGCAGATCCGTGACGCGAAGCTGGCGGCATTCGCCTCCTTCGGGCAGCAGTTCGCGCTGAGCGACGATTTCGGCATCACGAGCGCTCCGATGTCCGACTTCGGCAACGGCCGGATGTATGTCCTGGCGCGCAACCGCTCGACCGACACCTGGAGCATCGGGCAAACGATCGGCGATACCGGGCGCCAACTCAAGGCCATCACCGGCAACCAGATGCAGTGCAAGGACGGGAAGGTCGCCGATTTTGCCTGCGCGGACGTCGAACTCGCCTCGTTCATGCCGGTGGGCGACATCGGCGGCGCCGAGGGCGACATCGTGAACGACCTCTGGGGATGGACGGATTCGGAGACCGGCCGCGAATACGTGGTCATCGGGCACTCCTTCAGCACGTCGTTCGTGGACATCAGCGATCCGGCGAACCCGCGCTACCTGGGGACGCTGCCGGCGCCGGAAGGCAGCAAACCCAACGCCTGGCGTGATGCCAAGGTCTACGCCAACCATGCCTTCATCGTGGCGGACGGCGTCGGGCAGCACGGGATGCAGATCTTCGATCTGACGCAGCTCCGCGACGTGACCGAGCCGCAGACCTTCACCGAGACGGCGCACTATGACGGCGTCGCGAGCGCGCACAACGTCGTGATCAACGAGGAAACAGGGTTTGCGTTTATCGTCGGCGCGAACGGCGGGGGGACGTCGTGCGGGGGCGGGCTCCACATGGTCGATATCCGCGATCCGCTCAAGCCCACGTTCGCCGGCTGTTTCAACGACCAGTCCTCGAGCGTCAGCGGCCGCGGCTACAGCCACGACGCCCAGTGCGTGGTGTACAAGGGGCCCGACGAAGCGTACGTCGGTCGCGAGATCTGCTTCGGCTCCAACGAATCCGCCCTGTCTATCGCGGATGTGACCGAAAAAAGCGCTCCGGTGCCCATCTCGACGGTTTCCTATCCGAACGTCTCCTACGCGCACCAGGGGTGGCTGACGGAAGACCACCGCTACTTCTACATGAACGACGAGGGCGACGAACTGGAAGGGCTCACCGATGGGACGCGCACCCTGATCTGGGACGTGGCCGAGCTCGACGATCCGGTACTGGCCGGCGTCTACATCGGGGAGACGAAGGCGAGCGATCACAACCTGTACGTCCGGGGCAACCTGCTCTACGAGTCGAACTACGTGAGCGGCCTGCGCATCATGGACATCACGGACCCGGTCGCTCCGAAGGAGGTGGGCTACATCGATACCGTGCCGTGGGGCAAAAACGATCCTGGTTATGCCGGCTCGTGGAGCAACTATCCATACTTCAAGAGCGGCATCATCCCGGTGTCGAGCATCAAGGAAGGCCTCTTCCTGGTGCGGTACACCCAGGAGATCATGCCCTGAAGTCGGCGCGCTCAGCGCGTCGTGTTCAGGCGCTGAAAGAGGACGTCGAGGTCGTCGCGGGAGGCGGTTCGCGCCTGCAGGGCGAAGCCGTAAGCCGGCTCCAGACTGCCGGCGGCCAGTTGCTCGACGATAGCGTCCGCAAACGTGTCCAGCGGCGCGCCGAACGTGTGGAGCCCCTTGCCCCCAAGGTCGGTGTCGACCGCCGGCGGGATAAGTTCGATCACCGTGATCGGCGTGTCGTCGAGCTGATGACGCAGCGACAGCGTGAATGAGCGAAGGGCCGCCTTCGTAGCGCTATAGACCGGAACGTTGGCGAGGGGGACGAAGGCGAGGCCGGAGGTGACGTTGATGATCGCCGGTTGCTCCTGCTCGAGCAGATGCGGGATGAAGAGCGTCGCGAGGTGCACCGGCCCCTCGAGGTTGATGGCGATTTCACGCCCCAGGGTCTCCCAGGAGGGGTCGGTCTTGAGATCGATGCGCTGCTGCACGCCGGCGTTGTTGATCAACACGTTCAGTTTCGGGAAGGCCGATGTCGCCCACGCCGCGAGATCCGCCCGCTGATCGGGATCCGCCACGTCGCACACCCGCGTGTGCAGCCCGGGATGCCGGCTCCGCGCCTCCGCCAGCGCTTCCTCACGCCGGCCGCAGACGATGACCTCGCTCCCCGCGGCGAGAAACCGTTCGGCGAGCGCCAGCCCGATGCCGGTGGCGCCGCCCGTGATGAGGATCGTGTTGGCTGAGAGGTTCACTGGGGTTCAAGGTTTATGGTTCAAGGGCTAAGGACGAGTTATGGGTGAGTGCAAGGGCAATCCCTTTAAGGTGCAGGCTCCCTTGAACATGGAACCTGCAAACCTTGAACACCTCTGAGGCACTGCCTCAGAGGTTCTGCCTCAGAGGTACTCCCGGATGTCGGTGGCGATCATGCCGGCTTCGAGGGCGGCCTGGATGCCGAGGTCTCCATCCTCGAAAACCTGGCACTGCTCGGGCGCGACGCCGAGGCGGCGGGCCGCTTCGAGGAAGATGTCCGGCGAGGGTTTGGGTTTGACCGGGTCGTCGGCGGTGACGACGGTCTGGAAACGATCCAGCAGCCCGATCACGCGCAGCGACAACGTCACGGTCGCGTTGGGGCCTCCCGAAGCCACGGCCATCGGGAGCTTGCCCCGGTAGCGTTCGACCACGTCCGTGACGACGGGGATGGGTTTGACGGTCAGCAGTTTTTCGCGGGCCCGTTCTTCCTTGGCCTCGGTGAACTGCCACACGTCGATCGTCGTCCCGAACCGCGCGTTGTAGCGGCTGATGATGCCGTCGGTGGGGACGCCTTTCAGCTCATCGAGGAATTCGTGCGGGCACGTTGCGCCGAATGCGGCGAACGTCTCGTGCCAGCACTCCCAGTGCAGCGGCATGCTGTCGACCAGCGTGCCGTCGCAGTCGAAGATGAGGCCGCGGATGTGTTCGGGGACGAGGATCATTGGATTAGCGATTAGCGATCAGGGATTGGCGATCAGGGATTAGCGATCAAGGATTGGTAAGGGGGACGAAATCGCACATCACTACTCGCTAATCATTATTCGCTAATCCTCAGGGCGTTGCCGCCGATTTCGGCGGCCTTGGCCTGGAGCACCCCATAGAGCCGGTTGACGACATCGGGATGCGCGGCTGAAACGTCGAAGCGTTCGTAGGGGTCCTCCCGGAGGTCGAAAAGCTCGGCGACGGGTTTGGCGTCGTCGCCGGCGCTGAGCCGCAGCTTCCAACGGGCATCGCGCACGGCTTCGACGGAATAGCCCCAGCAGTAGAAGAAGTAGTCGTGCGGCGTCTTTGCGCCCGTCGTGAGGAGGGGCCAGAGGTCGAGCCCGTCGACGGTGCGGTCGGCGGGGATGGCGGCGCCGGCCAGGTTGAGGAGGGTGGGGTAGAGATCGAGGGTCGTGGCCAGCTCGGTAGACACGACGCCGGCGGGGATGCGGCCAGGGAAACGGACGATGCCGGGGACGCGGTGGCCGCCTTCCCAGGTGGTCGCCTTGGCGCCGCGCAGCGGGCCGGTGCTGCCGGCGTCCCACCGCTGGATGACGTCGAGGTCGGTGTCGTACATCCGGGCCGGCATGTTGCTCCACGGGCCGTTGTCGCTCGTAAACACGACCAGCGTGTTATCCGTCAGCCCGAGTTCGTCGAGCGTCTCCAGCACGCGCCCGACGGACCAGTCGATTTCCTCGACGACATCGCCGTATTTCCCGCCGGCCGAGCGCCCCGCGAATTCGGTCGACGGAAAGATGGGGAGATGCGGCATCGAGTGGGGGAGATACAGGAAAAACGGCTGGCCGGCGGATTCCCGGATGAACCGGACGGCCTCCTCGGTGTAGCGGCGCGTGAGGGTCGACTGGTCGACCGGATATTCGTCGACGGGCTCGGTGCCGCGCCAGAGATGCAGGGGGCGCTGGGTGTTTACCCACGGCGGCATCATGTCGTTGCTGTACAGCAGCCCATAATATTCATCAAAGCCGTTGGCGGTGGGCATCTGCTCGGGCGCCGTGCCGAGATGCCATTTCCCGAACGCGGCCGTCCGGTAACCGCGTTCCTTGAGGGCTTCGGCCATCGTCACCTCCGCCGGCTTGATGCCGTTCGGGTCTTCCGGGCCCATGGCGTGCACGACGCCCGTGCGCGGAGGATATTTGCCCGTCAGCAGCCCGATGCGCGAGGGACTGCACGAGGGCGAGGGCACGTACAGCGACGTGAGCTTGACGCCCTGCGCCGCGAGCCGGTCCAGGTTGGGCGTGACGATGGTGGGATGGCCGTACACGCTGAGGTCGCCGTAGCCGAGGTCGTCGGCGAAGATGACGACGATGTTGGGCGGCGTTTCGGCGGCGTCGCGGGCAGCCGGCCGGCAGCCGGCGATCATAAGAAGAAGGATCAGGACACGTCGCGTCATGGCATTCGGGGCGCCTGTGTAGCGCCGATGGTCAGGGGAGGTCGAGGCGCGCACCGGTTTGTGTGGCGAAGGCGGTCATGAGGCGCCGCAGCGAGTCCACCCGTTCGGGATGTTCGCCGGCCACGTTGAACCGTTCATAGGGATCGCGCTGGATGTGGTACAGTTCAGGTTCGCCGGTGCAGCTGTCGGCATCCCGGCACCAGCGGAATTTCCAGGTGGCGTCGCGGACGCCCTGGAGCCGCGTATCGCGAAAATAATACAGGACGTCGTGCGGCGAGGGGGCGCCGGTCGCGAGGAACGCGCGCAGGTCGCGCCCGTCCAGCGGGTTCGGGGCCGCGGCGGTGACGCCGGCCCAGCCGAGGAGCGTGGGGAAGAGATCCATCTCCGACGCCATCCCCGTGCGGACCGCGCCGGCGGGCAGATGCCCGGGCCAGCTCACGATGCCCGGCACGCGCATGCCGCCCTCCAGCGTGAGCCGCTTATGGCCGCGGTAAGGACCATTGGAGCCGACATCCGTCGCCACGATGCGGTCGTCTGTGAAAAAGCGGGACGAGGCCACGTTCGCGCCGTTGTCGCTCGTGAAGAGGACGATCGTGTTGTGCGTCAACCCCAGCGCCTCGAGCGTCGCGATGATCTCACCCACAGACGCGTCGATTTCCTCTACCACATCCCCGTACCGCCCACCGGCGGAGACGCCGGCAAAAGCCTCCGAACGGTAGATCGGCACGTGCGGCATCGGGTGCGCGAGGTAGACAAAAAAGGGTGTCTCACCGGCGGCACGGATGAAGGCGATGGCTTCGTCGGTCAGCCGGCGGGTGAGGGTCGACTGGTCGATCGGGTACTCGTCCACCGGCTCGTTGTCCCGCCAGAGCCGGAGCGGCACGTCGGTCTCCACCCAGGGCCGCATCATGTCGTTGCTGTAGAGGAGACCGTACGACGTATCGAATCCGTGATCGACCGGGCGGAAACCGGGCGCCGACCCGAGGTGC
The DNA here is from genome assembly GCA_041391505.1 of Rhodothermales bacterium. NCBI lineage: Bacteria > Pseudomonadati > Rhodothermota > Rhodothermia > Rhodothermales > Rhodothermales bacterium. The sequence goes on along the minus strand of JAWKNW010000035.1, from coordinate 10,052 downwards.
CATTTCCCGAACAGCGCGGTGCGGTATCCGTGCTCGCGCAGCGCCTCGGCAAGCGTCCACTCCGACGCCGGCAACCCCGTGGTGTCCTCCGGGAAAAAGACCCCGGTCATGCCGCTGCGGATGGGGTAGCGCCCCGTCAGCAGGGCCGCGCGGGCCGGCGTGCAGACGGGGGCCGCCGAATAGAAAGCCGAGAGCTTGACGCCGGAACGAGCCAGGGCATCGAGGTGGGGCGTCTTGATGGTCGGGTGCCCGAAAATCCCCAGGTCGCCATACCCGAGGTCGTCCGCGTAGATGAGGACGATGTTCGGCGGAGCGGGGAGGGGCTCGGCGCATCCGGCGAGGAGGATCGCCGCCACGAGGCCAGACACCCAGCGGATCACGGCATGAAGGCCCGAATGGCCAGTTGGGCGATGAGGGCGCTCAGCAGGCAGATGCCGGCGAACAGGATCGATTTCAGGATCCAGTGGATGCCGCGGGTAAAATGCCAGCTGAGCAGGAGCCCGATCATGAGCGCGGCGGCGACCGCGAGGCGTTCCTCGATGCTGTTGCGCTGGTCGACGAACTCGGGCAGCACGATGAGGATGCCAATCGCTCCGGCCAGGATGTCCGATACCTTGATCTGCTTCTTCACGCTGTCTCGTTTAGGGTGATGCGCGGGGCGCTCACCATGTCTTGATCCGGATGTTGCGGAACTCGACGCGGTGCCCGTGGCCGAGAAATCCGATGTAGCCGGTGGGGTTGAAGAGTCCGGGGTGTTCCTTGCCGTCCGCGGTGCCGGCGCGCGACGCTTCCAGGTCGTAGTCCACGATCGTGGCGCCGTTGAGCTTGACGGTGATGTGCGTGCCGCGGGCGGTCACTTCCTCCTGGTTCCACTCGCCGAGGGGGTGCTGATGCCCGCGTTCGGCGGCCCTGACGCCGTGGATTGAGCCGTGGTACTGGTAGTCGTGCAGTTCGGCGTATTCCTCGGCGGTGTCGTCGAGGATCTGGATTTCCATGCCGTAGTAGGCCGCGTCCTTGCCGCGTTCGGCGCGGATCCCGAGGCCGTTATTGCCTCCGGGTTCGAGTTTGAATTCGAACTGCAGGACGAAGTCGCTGTACGGTTGGTCGATGTAGATATTGCCACCGCCGTCCTTGAGGCTGACGATGCTGCCATTTTCCACCGCATAGCCGTCCAGATCGCCCGTCCATCCCGTCAGGTCCACGCCGTTGAAGACGGAGACGAAGTCCGACGCCGGCGGGGGGGCGGGCTGTTCGGGCTGGCAGCCGACGAGGAGCAGGAGGAGGGCGATGCCGAGGCGCATGGCGGTGCGGGAAGGTTGAGGATTCATAGTTCCGGGTCTGCGGGCCGCGTGGCCACGACGATCTCGCGTTTGCCGGGCGGTCCCGGGCGTTTTTCGACGACGAAGCCGGCTTCGGCCAGGGCCTCGCGTACGGCGCGGCTGGCGGAGTAGGTCGACAGCCGGCCGCCCGGCTTGAGGACGGCGTAGAGCTTGCTGAAAAACGCCGGCGTCCAGAGTTCGGGGTTGGCGTCCGGACTGAACGCATCCTGATAGATCGCATCGAAGGCCGGCTCCGGGAGCGGCGTCCGGGTGGCGTCGCCCAGCAGCAGGTCGAGGTGTAAGGTATCGTGCAGCCGGCAGGTTAGCAACCCGGAAAGGTCGGGGCCGGGCAGCGTAAAGACCCAGCGGTAGAGGCGGTTGACGAGGAGGGAGGCCTCGATGAGCGTTTCGTAGCCGAGGGCGCGAAACGTCTCGCTCTCCAGTAGCTCGCGTTCGAGGGCGACATAACGCAGCGGGGCGCCGTAGCGCAGCGCGAGATCCGCCGTGAGCAGGAAGTTCAATCCGGTGCCGAACCCGACCTCCAGCACGCGCATGGGCCGGCCGGCGCGCAGGGCATCCGCGACGCCGCTGGCTTCGACAAAAACGTGGACGGACTCCGTCCGCGCGCCGAAAAGCGAGTGGTAGGTCTGGCGATACGTTTCGCTGTAGAGCGTCTGCGATCCGTCGCTCGTGGGGCGGATTTCGGGATGCGGGATGGGGTCGGACACGGCGATGCCGGCTCGCGCGAGGGGCTGGTTGATCGGTGGATGAAGCGAGAGTACTTTAGGTCCGGAAAATGGCTCCCTCTTCCACCGCACCTAATACATCATTCACATGGCACGCGCATCCGTTGACGAGCTCCATGCGGCCCTGACCGAGGTCCTGGGCGATCGCGCATCGCGCCTCGAGGCCGATATCGAAGTCCACAGTGCCGACCACTCGGCCTACCTGCCGGCGCGTCCGGACGTCGTCTGTTTCCCCGAGCACGCGGAGGACGTGGCGGCGGTCGTCCGGTGCTGCGCCCGGATGGAGACGCCGCTGGTCGCCTACGGCGCCGGCACCTCGCTGGAAGGGCATGTCCTGCCGGTGCGGGGCGGCGTCAGCCTCGATCTGTCGCGGATGAACCGGGTATTGCGGGTGGATGTGGACGATGCCGACTGCACCGTCCAGGCCGGCGTGCGGCGCAAGCAGCTCAATGCCGAGCTGGCGCCAACGGGGCTCTTTTTTCCGGTGGATCCGGGCGCAGATGCGACGCTCGGCGGCATGGCGGCCACGCGCGCCAGCGGCACCAGCTCGGTCCGCTACGGCACCATGCGCGACAACGTCATCTCCCTCCAGGTGGTGCTGTCGGACGGGCGGCTCATCGAGACCGGCAGCCGCGCCCGGAAGTCGGCTTCGGGATACGACCTGACACGGCTCTTCGTGGGCTCCGAGGGGACGCTCGGCGTGATCACGGAGGTGACGCTGCGGCTCTACCCGGTGCCGGCGTACGTCGTGGCGGCCGTCGCCCCGTTCGGCTCGCTCGCCGGGCGGTGGGGGTGGTGGTGAAGGTGCGCCGCGCCGGCATCCCGATCGGCCGGATCGAGCTGCTGGATGCCTGATGATCCGCGGCATCAACGCCTACGCCGGGCTGACGCATCCCGAGGCGCCCACGCTCTTCATGGAGTTCAGCGGGACGCGGGAGGAGGTGGAAGGCCAGCTGCGGCGGGTGGAGGCGCTGGTGCGCGCCGGCGGCGGGAGGATTTTACGTGGGCGTCGGATGCCGGGGAGCGGGCGCCTCTCTGGCACGCCCGGCACAATGCGCACTACGCGGCGAAGGGGCTGCGCCCGGGGCGCGGTCAAGAGGACCGACGTGTGCGTGCCGCTCTCGCGCCTGGCCGAATGCCTCGCGCGCGTCCAGGCCGATATGGCCGGCACCTTCCTCATGGCGCCGCTCGTGGGCCACGTGGGAGACGGCAATTTTCATCTGCAGTACCTCATCGACCCCGAGCGCCCCGAGGAAGTCGCCGAATCGAGCGGTTGCACGAGCAGCTGGTCCGCCACGCGCTCGAACTGGGCGGCACCTGCTCGGGCGAACACGGCGTGGGGCTCGGCAAGACGCGATTCATGGCCGCCGAGCACGGCGAAGCCCTGCACGTCTTGCACACGATCAAGCAGGCGCTGGACCCTGCGGGGTTGCTAAATCGGGGAAGATGCTGCCGCCGGCGTGAATCCGGCGCGCCGGCCGCGGTCGATTTTAACCGGGCCGCCGTCCGTGTTATACTCCGCCGTTTATCGTATCATACGCCGATTCGTTCGCCAGACCTTCCTTCCGGTGCAACTATGGGATCATGCGATGGCGTACATAACGAGGCACTCCCACCCGCGCCTCGCCTCGATGACGGGATTTTCGGGCGTTGAGGGTTGAGACTCCAGAGCTTCCATGGCGATCAATAGTGACACCGTTCATTTCGTAAGGCCTTTCTCCGGAACCCGGTCGGCGTCGGCTCCATCGTCCCCAGTGCGGCCGAACTGGCTGCCGCGATGATCGACGACGTTTGCGTGGAGCCGGGGATGTTGTGCTCGAACTGGGGCCTGGCACCGGGGCCTTTACCCGGCACATCCACCGCATGCTGCCCGCCGGGGCGCGTTATCTGGGCATCGAGTGCGAGGGGCGGTTTGTCACCCTCTTGCGGCAGCGGTATCCTGATTTCTCGTTCGTCCAGGGCATGGCGGAAGATGCGCCGCGGCATCTCGAGGAGGCCGGCATGGGGCAGGCGAAACTCATCATATCGAGCCTCCCGTTCGCGAGCTTCGCGTCGCAGGTGCGCAACGCCATCATCACCAGCATCGACGACCTGATGGCACCGGGTTCCGTCTTTCGCACGTTCCAGTACGTACACGCCTACCCGCTGCCGACGGCCGTTCGTTTCCGGCGAAGCATGGAAGAGCGTTTCGGCGCCTGTCACCGGAGCCCGGCCATCCTCCCCAATGTCCCGCCGGCGTTCGTGTTGACGTGGGTGCGCTGATCGGTTTCGACAAGACAGAAAGCGGCCGTACGGACGCCGGTGCTTGGGTCAACAACGCATGCTTGCCAGGGCAAGAATAAACCGGGTATCCGCAGGCCGCTCTCTGATTCGGGAGAGTACAGTGTAGGAAGGATAGGCCGCCGGCGGTCCCGTGAATACGTCATTTTAGGTGCTGCGAACCTGCTTTCAACTTTTCTCGCTCCGGGAACACGCGTCGCCGGGCTATGGTAAGAGGGCATGAAACGATGTCTCTGATAGCTCATCCAGAAGGGTGGAGGATTAGGCCCTGGCAAACCCTGGCAACCGTCCGTTCGCAGTATTATTTGAACGGGAAAGGTGCTACGTCCTACCTCAGGTGAGGGAAGATGAGCGGGAGAGAGTGTCACGCGACAGCGTCTGGCTGCAGCTTGCCTCTTCCGCTACCGTACGGGAGGGTTTTTATGCCCCACATCGTCTTCGCGCTTCTGAGTGAGCATCGCCCATTGGCGGAGCCGGCCGCTCCGCCTTGTTCCAGACCGTGCATGCCTCAAACGCTGATCCTGCCAGAGTTCTCGCTGGAATCCGGAACGACCCTGCGTGAAGTGCCCGTCGCCTACCAGACCTGGGGCACGCTGAACGAAACCCGTGACAACGTCGTCGTCGTGTGTCATGCCCTGACCGGCAATACGGCGATCGACGACTGGTGGGCAGGCTGCTCGGCCCCGGCAAAGCGCTCGACCCGGCCTGCCATTTTATCGTGGCGGCCAATGTGCCGGGATCGCCTTACGGTTCCGGTTTCCCCGCTGACGCGGCAATCCGGACACCGGGCGCGCCTATGGCGCCGGCTTCCCCATCTTTTCCATCCGCGACACCGTGCAGCTCCATCGCCGGCTGCTGGACGATCTCGGCGTCACGGGCGTCCAGCTCGTGATCGGCGGGTCGATGGGGGGGATGCAGGTTCTCGGTGGGCGTTTTTGGGTCCGTATGTCCGCGCCATGCGTCCCATCGCCGTCGGCGGCCGGCACTCGGCCTGGTGCATCGGCTGGAGCGAGATGCAGCGGCAGGCCATCTATGGCGATCCCAAATGGAACGACGGCCGGTACGACCCGGCGGACGGTCCCGTCGCCGGCCTTTCGGTGGCTCGTATGGCGGCCCTGATATCCTATCGGTCCCATGCCTCGTTCCAGGATCGTTTCGGGCGCCGGCGGATGGCCGAAGAGCGGGAGGACGGCGCCTTTTCCATCGAGTTATCTGCGCTACCAGGGCGAAAAGCTCACGCAGCGCTTCGACGCCAACTGCTACGTTCGTCTGACGCAGCTGATGGACACGCGATGTCGCCCGCGGCCGCGGCGCGTATCGACGTGCTCGCGCGCATCGAGCAGCCGGCGCTCATCATCGGCATTACCTCGGATCTGCTGCACCCGCTGGCCGAGCAGGAGGAACTGCACGCCCACCTGCCCGACTCGGGCTGTCGATCATCGAATCGTCCGACGGCCACGACGCCTTCCTCATCGAGGTCGACGCCATCAACGAGCGCGTCATGCGCTGGATGCACGACCGGGCGCTGTGCCGGGGGCACGAGCCGGCGCTGCCGCTTGCCGCGCATCGCTGATCCCGTTTTTCCACGATCATCACCCGCCTCCACACCCACAAACAACCCATACGGGATGAAACACCCTGAATCCCCCTTCGTTTGTCGGCATCCTGGGCGCCACCGGAGCCGTTGGCCAGAAGTTTGTCGAGCTGCTCCATGGCCATCCCTGGTTCACGGTACGGCCCTCGCCGCGTCCTCGCGCTCGGCCGGCAAACCGTACGCCGAGGCCGTCAACTGGATTTCCTCGACGCCCATACCGGACGCCATCGCGCGCATGGACGTGCTGAGGCGGCTTCCGGGCATTCCGTGCGACGTCGTCTTCTCGGGGCTCGATGCCGCCGTCGCCGGCGATCTCGAGCGCGCCTTCGCCGAAGCCGGCTATGCCGTGATCTCGAATGCCAAGAATTACCGGATGCACGAGCGGGTACCGCTGCTGATCCCCGAGATCAACCCGGATCATACCGCGCTCATCGATCACCAGCCCTGGCGCGCCCACGGCGGTTTATCGTGACCAACCCGAACTGCGCCGTCGGGCTCGTGGGCGCGTTGCGGCCGCTGGAAGATGCTTTCGGCATCGAGGCCATCCAGGTGACGACGATGCAGGCCATCTCGGGCGCCGGCTACCCGGGGGTGGCCTCGCTCGATATCCTCGGCAACGTCATTCCCTATATCGGGGGAGGAGGAGAAGATGGTGATCGAGCCTCTGAAGCTGCTCGGACGCATCAGGGGGATCGCGTCGAGCCGGCGTCGATCCGGATCAGCGCCCAGTGCAACCGCGTCCCGGTGCTGGATGGGCACCTCGAGTGCGTATCGCTCAAGCTGCGCAAAACAGCCTCGATCGACGACGTGATCGCGGCGTTCCGCGGGTTCGACACGCCGGCGGCCGTCGCCGGGCTGCCGTCCGCTCCCGAAACCTTCCTCCAGGTGTTCGATCAGGCGAACTACCCGCAGTCGCGCCAGCACGCACCTGGGGCGCGGCATGACGATCTCCGTCGGCCGCATTCGGCCCTGCGAAGTGCTCGACGTCAAGTTTGTCGTGCTCTCGCACAACACGATCCGCAGCGCCGCGGGCGGGGCCATCCTCAACGCCGAACTGCTGCTGCGCCAGGGCTACCTGAAGGCGGCGCGCGTCGGCAAGGAAGCTGTAGCCTGAGTATGCCCATGGCCTTCGACGTGCGGCAGGCTCGCCGCGGATGCGCCCGCGCTCTTCGCGATGTGGCGCGCGCTCATGGAACAGCACATGGCGCTCGAGCCCCGCTTTGTGCTGGCGGCGGACGCGGACCACCGCTGGCGCAACGACCTGGCGGTCTGGCTGGTCGACGATTTCCACCGGTTCTTCGTCGCGACTGACGACGGCCGGCCGGTGGGGTTCGTGCATGGCCAGCGCTGGCGTCACCCGATTTACGGCGACGCGCTGGAGCTGTTCATCGCCGAGTTGTACGTCGATGAAGCGGTGCGGCGGTCGGGTCTGGGCGGGGCGCTGCTCGAACGGATGCGCGCCTGGGGGCGCGGGTGCGCCGCCCGCCTGCGGCTCGGGGTGCTGTCGCGCAACGCGGAGGGCATGGCGTTCTGGGATGCGAGCGGCGCCCAGGCGCTGAGCGTCGAATACACGATCGAGCTCGAGCAAACCCCCGAATCGGCCCCCAAAAGCCCGGCCGGCTGGGCTTTTTTCTGGAACCTGAGCCGGACGATGGGGTACACCTCCCCATCGACAAAACGAACCGGCTCCGCATAGTCTTCACTTGACAGGCCGGGTTTGCGTTTCGTATCGTTGTCGTCCGCAAAGCGGAACTAGCTCAGCTGGTAGAGCGCAACCTTGCCAGGTTGAGGTCGCGGGTTCGAGTCCGTGTTCCGCTCAGAAAAGCCGTTCGATGCCTCGCATCGGACGGCTTTGTTGATATCCGGCAACATGATCCACGGTCGGGGAACGCCTTGGCGGATCGGGCATTTTTAAGAGACTTTCTTCACCCACATCGAACCCTACGCATGCGGTATCTATCTTCTCTCACGGCGCTCGCCCTGCTCCTCCTCGTGGCCGCCGGCTGCCAGTCCGATTCGCAGGACGCTACGGAAATGAAACAGGTCGCCCTCGTGGACGAGGCGCTTCCACCATGATGGTCTACAAGAGCCCGACATGCGGCTGTTGCTCGAAGTGGGTCGAATACCTTCGCGCCAACGGCATGGAGGTCAAGACGCAGGATATCGAGGACATGGGGTCCATCAAGGAACGTTTCGGCGTTCCGGGCCGGCTTTCGTCGTGCCATACGGCCGTCGTCGGCGGGTACATCGTCGAGGGCCACGTGCCGATCGAGGACATCAAGAAGCTGCTGCAGGATCGCCCGAACGCGACCGGCATCACGGCGCCGGGCATGCCGGTCGGCTCGCCGGGCATGGAAGTGGAAGGCCGCGCGGCCGACAAATACGACATCATCCTGTTCGACGCGAACGGCAACCAGTCCGTCTTCGCCTCGCACTGAGCGGCGAGCCCGTCAGCGCACGTCGTACCGGTTGAAGGCGACCAGGGCGAGGGCGACCGCGCCGAAGGCGTAGAGGGTCAGGATGATCAGGTCGGCGGGGGATTGCTCGCTCTGGATCGTGGCGTCCGGGCTGTACTGCGGCAAATCGCTCAGGTCCAGCGGCTCCGCCTTTTCGTTGCCGCCGATCCGCATGGTCATCCCGCCGGGGTTTTTCTGCCCGATATAGGCCGTGAACGCGGTGCGGTAGGCGTACAGCGATTCGGTGAAGCGCCGCTTCAGGCCGAGATCCGTCCGTCCGAGCCGCATGGCGGCGAGCTGGTAGGCCGACGCCGGCGAGAAGCGTGACAGCGAGAAGCCGAGCGATTGCTGGACGGCGCGCACGTTGTTCAAGTCCTCGTCCACCTTCCGGTTGTACTCCGCGATGTCGTTGTCCATCCGGCTCTGACGGTCGTCGTCCTCGACCATCCAGTCCCATTCGTGATCGGCGTCGTATTGCTTGCGCTCCGCCTCGCTCATCCCTTCCTTGGCGCGCGCCCGGCTCTGGAACGATTCCGACAGCTCCTCGAAAAACGCGCTCCGGCGTTCGCGCGCAAAGCCGTCCTTCCGGCTCTCGATCTCGCTGGCGGAGGGTACCTGCACGAGCTGTGATGCGATCATCATGCCGCCGCGCGGCACGACGAGCACCATGGCGATCCAGAACACCAGGAGCGTCAGAAACGACATGGCGGATCGGTGGGTGAGGGTCGAAAACAGGACGCCCAGGCACAGAAAGGCCGTGAGATACAGCATCGAGTAGCCGGTGAGCTTGCCGAGCCGGAGCCAGTCGTCGCCGGCGAACGGGATGTTGAAGACCATCAGGAGGAGCACCCCGATGAGCATGGGGATGATCAGCGGGATCATAAGCCCCAGCCAGGCCCCGGCGATCTTGGCGGCGATGTACTGGGTTCGAGGCACGGCGTTCGCGAGCATCAGGCGGAGCGTGCCCGACTCCTTTTCGCCGCTGATCAGGTCGTAGGCGAACACGATAGTGAGGAGCGAAAGCACCACCTGCACGATGAAGACGAAGTCGATGGCCCGGAACACCGCGAAGATCGGTTCGATGCTGTAGGCGCTCTGCTGCAGACGGACGTCCTGCCACGAGCTGATCACCGAAAACCGCCCGATGTCGAAGTGAATCCCCGATGCGAAGATCTGCATCGCCTCCGGCTTGCGGTATACGCGCTGCCGGTTGCCGAGCTGCCCCCATGAGGTCGCTTCCGACAGCTCCTGGCCGACCAGCGCCGTCGCGGCGGAATACTGCGCGCTGCTGTTGCGGTATTCGACGATGCCGGCGAAGATGCTGGTCAGGATCAGCACCGTGCAGGCCCCGAACGTCGCAACGAACTTGGGGCTCAGCAGCAGGTTCTTGAGTTCTTTCTCAACGAGCAGGAAAAACATGGGCGTGGAAGAAGGTCATGAAAGTAAGGTCATGACAGTGAGGTCATGAAGGAGGGTCATGAAAGTAAGGTCATGACAGTGAGGTCATGAAGGAGGGTCATGACAGTGAGGTCATGAAAATAAGGTCATGACAGTGAGGTCATGAAAGTAAGGTCATGATTTGGTAGCTCCTGACCGCGCAGCAAATGACCGCGCAGCAAATGACCGCGCAGCAAATGACCGCGCAGCAAATGACCGC